>CAYMBT010000219.1:0-4758 GCA_964388755.1 uncultured Pseudobdellovibrionaceae bacterium
TTTTGTAATAGGCCAGAGTCATAGGTGTTCACTTTGCAACCAAAAGTCTTGACCACAAAAGAAGTGGGTGTCATAAAATCCAGCCCCCACCAATCAAACGATTTTGCGAATAAAAAACGGCAGCTTGTCCGGGCGTGATGGCCCGTTGTTGATTTTTAAATGTGACTTTGTACTTTTCATCACCAAGGGGTTCTACACTGGCCAGAGCCCCTTGATGGGAGTAACGAACTTTGACTTGGTATTCTTTTTTCTCATCTAAGTTTTCAAACCAACGACAGTCTTTAATCACCATCTCTTGGGAGTAAAGATCCTTTTCTTCTCCGACCCAGACGTCATGGGTTTCTGGGTCAACTTTAAGAACATAAAGGGGGCATTCTGCTGAAATACCAAGGCCCTTTCTTTGGCCATAGGTAAAGTGGTGAATACCGTTGTGCTCTCTTAAAACTTCACCCGTGGGATATCTTTTCATCAGACCTTTTTTTTGTGCCAGATGAGAATAGTGGGTATTGATAAATTCTCCGTAACCGGCTTGATCCACAAAACAGATTCCTACTGAATCTTTTTTTCGCGCTACGAGCAGGTTATTTTTTTCGGCGTACTGACGAACTTCTGTCTTTGTCATTTGACCCACAGGAAAGATTAATTTTGGAATCAACTCTGGATCAATGGTGAATAAAAAGTAAGTTTGATCTTTCCAGCTATCATGACTGGTGACTATGCCCCACTGTTTGTGCTCGTTCATTTCAAGGGTGGCGTAGTGACCTGTCGCTAAATAATCACAGGAAAGCTCTTTCATTTTTTTAACTAAATGATCAAATTTAAGATAAGTATTACAGTTCACACAAGGCAGAGGTGTTAGTCCTGCCATATAAGAATTCACAAAAGGATCGATGACTTTTTCTTTAAATTCATCTTCGCAATTAAGAACATAAAATGGAATGTTCAGTTTGTCGGCCACATCCCTAGCATCATCAACATCTTCGCTGGAACAGCAAGTCCCGGTCCCCTCATCAATATCACATTGCGAGTAGTCCCAGACCTGCATGGTCACACCGATAACTTCGTAACCTTGTTCAACAAGAAGGGCTGCGGCCACAGAAGAATCCACCCCACCACTCATAGCAACGAGAACTCGGCCTTTAGATGACGGCTGCATTTGAAACTCCTTGAGAATTTAAATTTCTAAGGTGATGAACAATTTCAGTGAGAACTTCAATAAACAAATTCACTTCGTTAAGGTTTGTGTCCTTACCAAAACTCACCCGCAGTGACGACTGAGCCTGTTGATAAGTTAGACCCATAGCTAAAAGAACAGGACTTGGTTCTGGATTACCCGAACTACAAGCAGCCCCTGTGCTGACAGAAAAACCACGGATATCTAAATTCATCAGTAGGCTTTCACCACTGACACCATCGATATAAAAACTGGATGTGTTAGCCAGGCGTTGATGTTGTTCACACAAAATTCGAACACCAGAAATTTTTCTTTTTAGTTCTGCTTCAAGATGATCTCTTAAGGGTTTAATATTTTGGATGAAATCAGGAGCTGATAATTTTTCAGCCATCAAAGCAAAACTGGCAATAGAGAGTAGATTTTCAGTACCTGCTCTTCGGTATCTTTCTTGAGATCCACCTTGGATAAGACTTCTGAAGGGTGTGCCTTTTTTAACATAAAGAGCACCAATACCTTTAAGGGCATAAACCTTGTGGCCAGAAAAACTAGCAAGATCTATATCAAGATCTTTAAGATCTACTGGCACTTTTCCTAAAGCTTGCACAAGGTCACTGTGAAAAAGGGCTCCAACGAGATGGGCTTTTTGTGCCATCTCTTTAATGGGAGCAATAAGACCCACTTCATTATTTGCAAGCATCACAGAGACAAGGGCGACACTCTCGCTGAGTGACTGTTGGTAAAAATTAAGATCATAAAAACCAAATTCAGTCATCGGTATTTGAATCACTTCAAAGCCAAGAGCTTCAATTTCACTGATCTGAGAAAGGACACTGGGATGTTCGATACTTCCAAGAATCACTTTATTTTTAGTTGGTTTTTGTAAACGAATTTCTTTCAGTGTTCCTTGAATGGCAGTGTTATTGGATTCACTTCCACCGCTGGTAAAAATAATTTCAAGGGGTTGGCAATTAAGAACTTGGGCTAACATTCTTCTTGATTCACGGAGTAGCTTTTTAGGTCCTCGACCCTGTTGATGGATCGAGCTGGGATTACCCCACAGTGTGATCCATTGTGGGATTTTTTCCACGACCAAAGGATCGATCGGAGTAGTGGCGTTGAAATCAAAGTAAATATTGCCTTGTGTCATCGGCGGTAACCTAGCACTTAAGGCCTGATCCGGTCAATATTTTCAAGGATTTACTTAATTGAGCGACGCTATTAACCGATAGGTTTTTAATGGAAAACATAGCCCCACCATGGCTTGATGATTTAGGCCTTAAAAAAGAACATCTCGCGTTTTGCCCTCCGGGCGAAAAACCCCTTTTATGGGCTCTGAGAACGGATTTTCTGCAAGAGGATCTTTATTTGCGTTGGGCCAGTGAAAAGTACCAACTTCCACTACTGTCCCCAGAATTTTTTAGCTTTTCATTTGATGGCACACTGGTTGAAAAATTTTCATCAATTTACGATTGGTCCCCGGTCTGCTACCCCATCTACGAATGGGAAAACACACTTTTTATCGCAGCCCTTGAACCGGTAGAGATCAATTCGACTCTTAAAGTCTGCACCATGATAGCTCCACTTTCTGAGCTTGAAACAGGCTGGAAGAAAATTTCTGAATCCTCAAAGATCAGCTCTCCAGTGACTGAAGATGCTCTGCCTGATTTATTGAATCTTAAAACTCCTGAAGTCACTTCAGTTCATGAACAAGAAATAGAAACCCCTTCCGCACAAGTTTTTTCGCCAGAGGGTTTTGATTTTAAGGCATTGGCGCAAGCTGATCACACAGAAATTATTCCACAGCAAAAAGTTTTAAAGAATTCAGATCCTATTATGGATTCTCCCCAACATAAAAACACAACGAGCGAAGAGTTACCAGGAGTGAATACTCCTCCGCCTTTACCCGATCTTGATTTTTCAACTCTCACCTCTGGTCTTGATTCATTAAAACCTTCATCCAGTGAAGAACAAAAACCTGAGACTTCAACTGTAGAAAATACCCAAACTGTTTCTGGGGCCTTTCAAAATAGAACAACCGCCACATCCACTCTTCATGTCCATGCCCATCAAAAAGCAAAAAAGGATGATGACGAAGATATTCCTCTCACTGACCTTGCCTTTGAAAATCTATCCATTGATCAGTTTTCTCTGGAGGGCGACCCAGTCGTTAAAAAAGAAACAAAAGCTAGTGAAAACAATCCCAACAAAAAACCTCAGCCAGTACCTGCAGCCGTTGCCAAAAAGCCAACTCAAGAGCTTGGCCTGCCATCACTCGATGATTTAGTAGAGCTTCGACAAGAGGATCAACCTCAAAAACCGGCAAAGCCACAAAGCTTTTCAGAGCCTAAAGATGAGCATACCGAGCTTTCTACCGTCGACGAAGAATCCCATTCACTTTCTCAAAGTCTTGTTTCAGAAACTGTGGATCAAAATGATGATTACACACCACTTCCGTTTATCGTAAAAAGTGATCAACAACAAAATTCAAAGGTCACCACAGCTCCTTCTTTTTCAGATCCTGAGACCAAAGAAAATACCCAGACCGATCATGGACTCCCTTCTTTTGTTCCGGCGGGTCAGCTGATTTCTTCTGAAGATTTGATGTCTGCTAAAGAAATCAATCTCTGTAAAGACACAAAAAGTATAATGAGTTTTATTTTTAACCATTTAAAAAATGATTATAAAAAATTAATGTGGATTGAAGCCCATTCTGACGGACAGTTTTACCCACAGTATGTTTTTGGACCATGGCATATGACCACAGAGGCTTGGAAAAAGCCCATTAATATTGATTCTGCTAACATTTTTAGAATCGCCCATCTTTCTAATTTGCCTTATCATGGCGAAATTCATGATAACCCTTTTAATGATAGCTACTACAAACTCTGGACTCGAAATCAAAAGCCAGATTTTGCAACAGTCGCACCAGCTTATTACGAAGATATCTCCTATGGATTTATTGTGGGCTTTTCAAAAGGTCCAGAGTTTGAGCCCATTGGAACTCTTAAGAAAATTGAAAACTTATTATCGATCTGTAAAAATCAGATGATTCAATCTCCAAATAAGATCGCCAGTTAATTTTATTTCAAATTAAAAATGAACTAAGGATGAATCCGCTTAAAGTTATAAAGGCGAGAGTCTTCATTTTTTGAAAATTCTAAATCCAGCGAGTATTGTATCCAGTCTCGGGGCCAAAGATGGGGGCTCACTTTTTGCGACCACTCAACAAAAATGAGGCCATTTTCGTTTTCTAAGAGGTCCCAAAATCCAATGCTTTCAAGATCGGTTTCACTTTCAATTCTATAAAGATCGACATGATAAATTTTTAATTTTTTTACTTTATCTTCGTAATTATTAATCAAAGAAAATGTCGGAGATGAAGCGTCAGGAATACCCATAAAAGAGAGCACAGTTTTAACCCATTGAGTTTTGCCAACACCAAGAGGACCATTAAGAAACACCAGTGTTTTGGGTTCAAGAAGTGGGATAAATTCTTGGCACCAAGTTTTAAGCTCTGAAAGATTAAGACTTTGAGTGGATTCCATTAATTCAGATTTTTTTCAAATGGTGATAGCATTGCTATC
>CAYMBT010000220.1:0-4733 GCA_964388755.1 uncultured Pseudobdellovibrionaceae bacterium
CAGTTTGGTGTTACTTCTGTACTGGCTTATAATTGGAATCTTCCTGCAATCACATGGTTGACACCAGTCACAGGCCTGGCACTTTCTTACACTGGGCGAAGCTACAATGGTGGTGATAACAGCTCCAGTGCCATTGACGGTGGATTTGTGGGCGGAGTTGATTTAGCTATCAACAAAGGTTTTTCTTTTGGTTTTGAATATCGCTACATGATGAATATTGATTATCAAAGAGAAGTGGGTGCTTCTTCAACAGACATTGCCCTTCAGCAGTTAGCAACTGGTCGTGAAGTTAAAAATCTAGAGTCTTTTGATTATCAATTGATTCTGATGACAACAAAAATTAATTTCTAATTATTTTTGCGACGAAGTGGTTAAGATTATTTTAACCACACTTTTGATTTGAAAGTTTAACGCTGATAGCATTTTTAAAATAGAGATAGAAATAGTAATAGAATCAGAAAAATAAATAGGGTTAGAAATAGAAATAGAGTTAGAAAAATAAATAGAAATATAAAAATAAAGAAATAAATATTAATTACGAAATATGAATATTTCTTGGTAAAAGTGAAAGATCAATTCATTAAATGTTCGAAGGTTTCTATAAAACAGGCCTAAAATCTAGGCTCGTTTATCTTCCCTTAATTACAATTTATAATTTAAGTAATGAGTCAGTTTGCTCTCTTTTGCCTTTTTATTTTATTATCAACTTCGGCGCAAAGTAAAATTTTAATATCGACGGTGGCGCAAGTTAAAAATCAGGTGATCACATCTCGCGAAGTTGATATAAATAAAAGCCTGAATCGTATTTTAGGTAATCCTCTTGAGGGGCTTCAGAAAGAAGACGATACCGAGCACACCATAAAAATTTGGCTTCTTTATCTTGAAGCTACTAGTTTTTACAGTTCAAAGTTAGGTCCGTCACAAATCCAAGCGGCTCTGTCTGATCTCGAACCCAAAATCAAAAAAAATAAATCCTGGCCTAAACTTCAGGTTTCAAACTCCGAGCTTAAATCATTGATCGAAAGACGATTAGAGGCCGAGCGTATGTATCTCTTTAAAAGAAAGGCCTCTGTGTTGCCCGTGAGTGCTTCGGAAATCGAAGGAGAGTATCGTCAAAATCGAGTTCGCTATGAAGAAAAGAGTTTGGATGATGTCAGAGAAGAGATTCGTAAAGAAAAAACAATGACTAACCTGAACGATAGAATGAACCAGTGGTTTGTCGTTTTAGAAAACAAGTACAATGTGCAGCGCTTCTCTCAGGCCATGGACAAAGACTCTAAGGGGTTATAATTTTATGGCTGAGCAAAGTCAGGCAGAAAGCATTTTGTTATTACAAAATAAAAGCGAAAAATTTTATGAATCTTTTTTAAGTTCTCGAGAAAATAAAAATCCTTACCAGTGGTCTAAAAAAGAATTAACAGATTCTATTAAAAATTCTCGAAATCAAATCCTTGCTGTTGTTGAAATAGAGCAAGTGAAATCCATTTTAATTTTTCAATCCACAGTTCCACAAATTGAAATCATTTATCTTGAGACCCAAGAAAAAGATCGGGGACGAGGCTTGATGAAAAAGCTTTTAAACCACATGATCGAACAAAACCCACAAAGTCCCATTTGGCTTGATGTTCACGAGAGTAATGAACCAGCACTGGCACTTTACAAAAAATTAGGTTTTATTGTTAATGGTAAAAGGCCAGCCTATTACCGCAATGGTGGTACAAGCCTTGTTCTATCTCGTCCCATCGTCTTAGACATGGGTGAACCGCTTAAAAAAGCCGTTGCAGTGTAGTAAGACCATTCCATGGATTGGCATTCCTGTGAGCGATAAAGCCTTTGCACTTTTGAGGGTCGCTTTTTAACAAATATTTCAATAGTTTAGCCTGATTCTCATCAGACTATTTCACTTGCCATCAGAGCACCCTTCTGTTAATTTACACTCCAATAGGCCCAAAGTGGGCCTATTTTTTTTGCACTTATGGTAATAGAATGACTGAAGAAATTAAAAAAATATGGGCCCATGCCGAGCAAGTCGCCCAGCGAGAAAACTGTTTTCTTTATGACCTTGAATGGATTGGTAAAGGTTCTGGTCGCACCCTTCGAGTATTTATAGATAAAGAGGGTGAACACGGTGTTTCTATCGATGATTGCTCAAAAGTCTCCCGCGGACTTGATCTTTTGCTTGATGTTGAAGATGTGATCCCTGGTGGGTCTTACCAGCTTGAAGTTTCGTCCCCGGGCCTTGATCGCCATTTGAGCAAGGACTGGCATTACACTAAGGTGATTGGTAAAGAGGTGAATATTCAGCTCAATCAACCCCTTGGAGAACTGACTCCAGAGGTGGATGAAAAAGAACATAAAAGAAAAAAAATGTCGGGTGTGATTAAAAGTGCAGGGGAGAAATCTTTTGAGATTCACCTTGAACCGGCCTCAGACACTTCGCCCATTTTTTTAATACCTTACAGTGCTGTACAAAAAGCCAAAGTGGTTTTTAATCTTGAAAAAAATAATAAAAAACAACCCAAAACGAGAAAGGGCTAATTCGTGGAAAATCTTTTTTCTAACTTAAGTCGTATGATTGAACAGGTCGGTAAAGACAAAGGCATCGACAGAGATCTTATTATTGATGCTGTCAAACAAGGTATGTTGGTCGCGGCCAGAAAAGTCTACGGAACCTACCGTGATATCGAAGCTACCTACAACGAAGAGACCGGCGAAGTTGAACTTTATCAGTTTAACGAAGTTGTGACCGACGAAGAGTTTGAAGACGAAGAAATCGAAATCAAACTGGTTGATGCCCGCGAACTGGATCCCGATGCCCAGCTCCACGATTCTATTGGGATTAAATTAGACTCTTCCGACCTCGGACGAATTGCAGCTCAAACAGCCAAACAAATCATTATGCAAAAAGTGCGTGATGCTGAACGAGATATCATCTTCAACGAATTTGAAAGCCGTAAAGGTGAAATTGCATCGGGTATCGTTCGTCGTGTTGAACGTGGTACTGTGGTCGTTGATCTTGGTCGAACAGAAGCCATTTTACCATACCGCGAGCAAATTCCCGGTGAAACCTATAAGCCTGGCGACCGCGTTCAAGGCCATCTACTTGATGTGAGACAAACCACTCGTGGTCCACAGATTGTTATGTCCCGTGCCCATTCAGACTATATGGTTAAACTTTTTGAAATCGAAGTTCCAGAAATCTACGATGGTATTGTGCAAATCATGGCCGCAGCCCGCGAGCCAGGTCAAAGAGCAAAGATTGCTGTCTTCAGTAAAGACAATGCCGTTGACGCTGTCGGAGCCTGTGTGGGTATGAAGGGTTCAAGAGTACAAAATGTTGTGCAAGAACTTAAAGGCGAAAAAATCGATATCATCGAATGGGATGAAGACATCACCCGTTTTGCTTGTAATGCATTGGCCCCTGCAGAAATTTCTCGGGTCTTTCTTGATGAAGCCAATAAAGAAATGGAAATCGTTGTGCCTGATAGCCAACTCAGTCTTGCCATTGGTAAGCGCGGGGTGAATGTTCGCCTTGCTGCTAAACTCACGGGTTGGAAAATTGATATCATGTCCGAAAGCAATGCGGCCGCTCGTACAGCTGAATCTATCTTTAATTTAATGTTGATTCCAAACATGAGCGAAACTATGGCGCAAAATATTTTTCAAAGTGGATTTGGTTCGTTCCAATCTTTAGCCACAGCTGAGATCGAAGATGTTATGGCTATCCCTGGTTACGCAGACCAAGAAAAAGCAGAGACTTTGATAAAAGAAGCTAAAACTCTGGTCAAAAAATATGAAGACGAAGGCCTTGAGGTTCCAAAAGCTCCTGTTCAAGAAGTGGTTGTGAGCCACACGGGTTCTGATGCTAAATCCCAAGCCGATCAAAAACTCAAAGAGCAGATGGCCCAACTGGCCGCTGACGAAAAAGTAAGTGCAGCATTGTTAGAAGAATCTTCCACCGTTGAAACAGATCAGGAGTCATGAACCTGATCAAAGAACACCATTGAGAAAAGATTTTAATAAAAGAGGAGAATGAATTGAACCAACCTAAGGTTTTTGAATTTGCAAAAGAAATTGGAATCGAAACACTCGCCCTTATGGATAAGATCCGTAAATGGGATATTCCAATTAAAAGCCACATGGCTGAGTTGAGTTCTGATGTGATCGAGCAGATTCGTCAAAAATTAGAAGAAGAATCTGGTCGTCAAAAAGCCAAAAAGAAAGTCACGAAGAAAAAAGCGGCTACAAAAAAAGCGGCAGCTCCAACAAAAGAAGCTGTTCCTAAGGTTGCTAAAAAAGCCACTAAAAAAGCAGCGGCACCTGATGCTGAAGTGGTGGCTGCAAAGCCCACACGAAAAAAAGCATCCAGTGTTAAACAGTCCAATGTTATTCGTCGTAAAAAATCTGAACTTGAAGAGCAAGCGGCTGCTGAAGCCCTAGAAGCCGCGGCTGCCTTAGAAGCTCAAGCCCAACAAGAGGCTGAGGTTGAAGCTGTTGAAGTCAGCGAACCCATTGCAGTGAAAAGTGTTGAGGTTGAAAAAACGCCTGATGTGGTTGCGACCGCACCCACTGAAACGACATCGACAACACCAACACCAACGGCTCCGGCTGTGGCTCGTAAACGAGAAGTTTTGATGACCCAAGGTGGGCCGGTGAGTGGAGTTAAGTCCGAACAACCCCGACGTAATATTGTGGGTCGCATGGATCTCACAAAAGTCGAAAGACAGCCTGCT
>CAYMBT010000221.1:0-4731 GCA_964388755.1 uncultured Pseudobdellovibrionaceae bacterium
GTGGCAGCGGTCGTCATACCAATAACATTACCGCGTCCGTGGATAATAGCCCCTGCACCCAAAAAACCAATACCACTGACGATTTGAGCTGCAACTCGGTTAGGATCAGCAATACCAGATGAACCAATTGAAAGAAGAAGCCCGACACTGGTATAAAGAGTCGCACCAAGACAAATAAGAATGTTGGTTTTAATACCCGCAGTTTTTAATTTTTTTTCTCGATCAAAGCCGACCATTCCACCTAAACAAAGGGCGACAACAACCTGGATGCCAATGCCTAAGTAAATAGAGACATTGCCCAAAAATTCTAAATTCATATGACTGACAATCACCACTTTTTGACCCAACCCTTTTTGATAAGAACTTTCTTCTTAAAAAATCCTTATTTTTCAAAAAATCAACACACCTTATAAAGCTTATGAAGATTATTATCTAATGTCAAAATTGATCTTAAGAGTTCACATTCAGGTGTTCATTAAGGTCAAAAAAGTGTTATTCTCAATTTTATGGAAGAAAAACCAGAACAAACCGGTATCGTTATTCCACCAGAGAAACTCTCAGAGTCCGCATTGATTGGCCTTATCGATGAATTTATTTTGCGCGAAGGCACTGACTACGGCATGACCGAACACTCTCTTGACGATAAACGGGCGAACATCAAACTTCAGATTCAAAAAGAGAAAGTCTTTATTGTTTTTGATATGAATGAAGAATCAACGACCCTTATAAAACAAGAAGATCTAAAAAAATTAAAGACGATCAACAACAGCCTTTGAAAAATCAGGGTATTGCAGTTTTATTCTAAGATCTTTGATCGATCGGGTTGAATCGATTTTTTTTGAAAGTCTTAGGCTTTCTCGCTCTGGTGTATCTTTAATCAAACCTTTGGATTCCCAATATTGAATGACCTCTTGCCATTTCTTTGGATTATTGTCAGAAGCTATATATTTTTCTTTGGGTAAGCCAATTTTATAGGCTTGATAAAGAAACTGGCACAAATCTGCAACATGGATCATATTCACCCATTTTTGTGACCGGCCGACCATTCCTTTTTTAACCCAATCCAAAGGGTTTCTTTGGGAGCCATAGATACCTGAAGAGAAAACAAGAATGGAACCCATTTGATTTAAAAACTCTTCACCCTGAACCCTGGCTTGCGATTGATCAAGCTCAGAAGTCTCATCGACCCCTTGATGGATGGCATCGACTTTAAAAGCACCTGTTGAACCTATCACAATGACTTGACCTAAAATTTCTTTTTTAAGTTCGTAAAGTTTTTTAACTAAATTAATTGGTTCTGCTGGAAACGTCCAAAATGTAACCTTAGCCGCAGGAAGGTTTGTCCAAGTGGATTCATCATGAAGATTAAATTGTATATGGTCGCCACCTTGGCGAGACGTGGTCAGGATTAAAGAGTTTGGTTCTTTATTTTTTAAATAATCTTTTAAGAAAGAAGCCGTATAGCCATAACCTAAAATCAAGAAGTCGCAATTAACCATCACTGATTTTGACACAACTTTGACAATTAGGTCAAAGGAACTTCAATAACAATAATATCAGTGAGGCTTTGAGCCTCAATAAGGATCTCACTTTCATGAGAAATGGCGATGGAGTCTCTCTTTTTTAAGACTTCATTATTTATTTTTACTTCGCCATCAGCAATTAATACAAAAGCACCATTATTTTTATCTTTAAGCTTATAACTCAAACTTTTGTGAGCATCGATGACAGTGGCATGAATATAGGCATTCTGATGGATTTTTAATCCCTCTTCGTCGGGCTTTTTTATGGGAGAAATCAAAGTCGTCCACTGGTTTTTTTGCTCATGATAATTAAAGGTTCTTTGATCATAGCGAGGAGAGACATTCATTTCATTAGGCTGAATCCAAATCTGAAATAAATTAAGGGCCACAGATTCGTGATTGAACTCAGAGTGTCGGATGCCTGTGCCTGCCGACATCACTTGAACTTCGCCTTTAGTAATTCGACCTTTATGACCAAAGCTATCTTCGTGACTGACAGCTCCGCTGAGCGGGATAGTGATGATCTCCATATCCTTATGGGGGTGAGTTCCGAAACCTTTGTGGGCTTCAACCACATCATCATTAATCACACGAAGTTGACCAAATCCCATGCGTTCGGGATTATAATAACTGCCGAAACTAAAATAATGTTTTGCTTTAAGCCAACCATGGTCTGCATAACCGACCTGATTGCTTCGAATCATCCAATAAGACATAAATCACCCTTTCGTTAAAAAAATCTAACTAAGACATATCTTTTAAGGGAATGGGATCAATTGCTGCTTAGACATGTCTAAAAAAAATGTCCCTCACCAACCCAATACAAGGCGGATGAGGGTTTATTATTATTTAGTGGCTACAGTAAACTCAAGTTTAACGTCGTTATGGATCATTTTGTCTCCTAGGTTTTTAAAGAAATTACCAGAGCCATAAATCATACCAAATTGAGTGCGATCAAAAACAAATGTACCTTTAAACTTGTTTCCTTCTTTTGTGTAAGGAACCTTAACGTTTTTTGTTTTATCTTTTATAGTCAGTTGGCCATGGGCCATCTTACCATCAAGCTTGTTGATCACTAGTTTTGCTGTTGGCCATTTTTCAACTTCAAAAAAGTCAGGACTTTTCATGTGGGTTAAAAATTTATCTTTATATTCACCTGTTAAATCATCGCAAGTCATTTGGGTAATATCGATAACAAATTCTCCGCCTTTAATTTGACCTTTGTCATCTTTGACGGTTGCACTTTTTAGGGGAATAGTACCGTAATGTTGGCCAGTCACTTTTGTGCCTGTCCACTTAAACTGACTATTGGCGGTGTCCACTTCAAGGGCAAGGGCTGAAAAGCTAAAGCCAAGGACCGAAATAAATGAAAGAATTTTAAACATATCAATCTCCTTTAAGTTTGAAGTTTTAAATAACTTCAGTATGTTTTATTACTAGTAATATAAGCTTGTCTAAATCCAAAAAAAAGAACAAAATATCCTCTAACTCGTACTATTATTAGAACATTTATGATCAACATAACTTTAGAACAAATCCAGTGTTTACAGGCAGTTAGTACCTTTGGTAGCATTAACTCGGCTGCTGAAAATTTAAACAAAGCTAAATCTGCTATTAGTTACTCGATACTTCGTTTGGATGAACAGCTGGGGTTTTCAACACTGGATCGCAGCCAGTATCGAATTCAGCTCACGGCTCAGGGGCTGGCTTTTTTAGATAAAGCTAAAGTGTTACTCAATGATTATGAAAAACTAAAAGTTGAGATCGAAAAGATTCGAAGTGGAGTCGAAACAAAAATTTCATTGAGTGCTACTGCGATCTTTCCCACCCAGGTTCTTAATAATGTTTTAAAAAAATTAATGACCGAGTTTCCGTCCACAGAATTTACCTTTCATCGAGAGATTTTAAGTGGCGAAAGAATGTTGATGAATCAACAGGTCGATATAGCCATCTTTGAAAGCCTTGTGAACACACTGGATCT
Organism: uncultured Pseudobdellovibrionaceae bacterium; assembly: GCA_964388755.1. GTDB lineage: Bacteria > Bdellovibrionota > Bdellovibrionia > Bdellovibrionales > JAGQZY01 > JAGQZY01. Next base: position 3,505 of record CAYMBT010000221.1, read on the forward strand.
AGAGGCTAAAAAAATTGGCAAAACCACTCTCAAGCTTGTGATCAGCTCGACTCATCCCTTTTTAAAAAAACCAAAAAAAGAGCAAACCTTGGATCATTTAATACAGTATCCCCATATTATCCAACGCAGTACTTTGCCTGACGATAGAACCGTGGGCATCCATGCCCTTTCAAAAAGATGGACGGTTTCAGACATTGATTCTAAAAAAGATCTTATTCTTAATAATTTGGGATGGGGTCGATTACCTGATCACTTTGTGGATAAAGAGCTTAAACAAAATAAGTTAAAACATCTTCACTATCTCAACTACGACCATGTGGTTGATTTTTATTTAAGCCGAAGAAAAGACAAGGTCTCCGGCCCCGTTTTAGACTATATTTGGAACTCCTTTTAGGTGCCAGGCCCTGTTTGCGGACGCATGGCGTCCGCAAACAGGGCCTGGCACCAGTCGCAAAATGAGACTCAGTACACTTGCACTATTTATTCTTTTTAAAAATAAGTTTAATGATTCTTCAAAAAAACCGCGATTTCGTATCAGACTGATTCATAACCACGACCAACCGCCTTTAGTACCCAAAATAATTACCGATAAGTTTTAAAGTCACTAAATCTTGGGATGTTCGATGGTACGTAATTTATGGATTCTATCAGTATTGGTGTTTTTATTGGCGCCGATCCATATCTATGCTCAAAATTTTACATATCAAGGACAATTGATTAAACCCACAGGGCAAACTGTTGAAGCCAATAATGTCGTTTTTGATATTCGCATTGTATCTCCGGGGCCTGAGGCTTGTGTACTTTATCGTGAATCACAAACCCTTAATATGACAAATTCTAACGGTATCTTTTCGATAGTTGTGGGTAACGGTATTCAAGCCGCTACTCCAAACTTTGAAGATAACAGTTCACTCAGCGATGCTTTTAGCAATAACACAGGTCTTGTCACCCCAACAGATTGTGCGATTGGTGGAACATACACACCTGCACCTGGGGATAGTCGTCGAGTCAGAATTACGGTGACTGAAAATGCCACCAGTTTTCAACTGACTGATCAACTTCTTACTACTGTGCCTTACGCAAACAGTGCATTGAGTGTTGATGGTTTAAGTTCTTCTCAAATCCTTAGAGAAAACAATTCTGGTAACCTTGTCGTTAACCAAGCTAACCTTGAAGCCATTTTTAACACCACTGATTTTCCTGAGCTGCAAGCTTTATTAAATGGAT
>CAYMBT010000222.1:0-4683 GCA_964388755.1 uncultured Pseudobdellovibrionaceae bacterium
ATCAATGAAGTCGAAGAGCTTGGATCATTTATCACCACACAAGGTGGAAGTTTTGAAGACCTCTTTACGACCAACATTTCTTTTGCTCGCAACACTCAACTGATGAATATTTACGGTCAAACTCAAGCGGCGCCAGCCACTGTCACTCTTGCCAATGCTGTTCGCTTTCCGGCCCAAGAACGATCAGGTCTTCTGACCAGAGCCGCCCTTCTGACTTCAGGAAGCGAATTACCAAACCCCATACGCCGAGGGTATCATATCCGTAAAGATATTCTTTGTCTTGAGCTGGGTGGCGCGCCCGCCGATGCCCTTGATCAATTTAATAATACTCCAACCCCCCATGAGATCAGTACACGAGACAAAGTGGATATTAAAACCTCTGGTGCCAGTTGCGTGACATGTCACCGAGTGATTAACCCATTGGGTTTTGGATTATCCAATTACAATGCCTTTGGAAGTTTTATCGATCAAGAACCTATCTTTAGCCAAACCAATATGAACACCATTAGCACCTATGTCCCTGTGAATTCCGAGGTGGATCTCTCTGCTCTTTTTGGCCCAGGCTCGGTCGCCAGCGACAGTGTTGAATACAGTCGCTTTATCGCCTCACAAGAGACGGCTAAGGTGTGTTTTGCAGAAAAGTTTATGAGCTATGCTTTTAATCGTCCAACAGACGCGACAAAAGATGGCTGTCGCCTGGATAAACTTTATAACAATCTTGATAGCCAAGGACGACTGATCGACATGGTTCGATCTTCAGGCCTTGATATGGAATTTCGATTACGAAAAATAGATTAAAATTTATTTTTTAGGAAACTGAATCTGGGGTTTTAAGTTTTTTAAAACGTCACTGGCTTTATAATAATTTTCTTTTTTTTGCTCAGGCCTATCTTTTGACATGTTTATATAGGCCACAGCTTCAAACTCATTGTGCTCCATAGTTCCACCACGCACCTGTGTTGGATTTCCATAAACGTAATAGGGAAACATCTGAGAGTTTTGCGCATAATATCCGTAAACCACGGGGCTTATGCTCTCATGCTGAGTATAACGATCGGTATTCCACTGAATCATGGTAAAGAAATCAAAACCTTCATTCACCGTAATTTCAGCGGCTCGATAAATCAGATAAGTTTCAACCGTATCCCGCTCGGTCAGCCGATTTCCCTTAAATGAAACGCGAAACTTCTCGTTATCAAGTTTCTGATCCTTGTAGCCCATCCCAAAGTAACTGGCCTTCTGATAAGGAGTCGCCGTAGCACACGCAGAAACCACCAAACTCAAACCCAATAACATCCGCACTAAATCACTCATACCCAATTATTATTCCTAAATCCCCCCCTTGACCAGCCCCATCCCCACTTTTTCCCCTCTCCCCTCTCAAACTCCCCTGTCTCCCCTCTAAAGCCACTTTTCCCAACCCAACCGCCCCAAAAAACATCCTAAACCCAACTCTCACCTTTTGAAACTACTACCCACCCTTCCAATCAGCCTTCCAATACCTATTTAAACCCACATAACAATCACCAAAATTTTGATTGCGTCTGGCCCATTTCAAAATCGTTGTCTGTTTTTTGATGAGTGACTTTTTAGAACCCGGCATCCATGCCTAGTCAGCATTTTGCTCTACGAGCAAAAACGCGTCACGCTTGCTGAGGGTTCTAAAAAGTCACTCATCAAAAAACAAACAAAGAGTTTTAAAAGAGCGCCTCCTTTTTAAATTTCTGTCTTGGATTTTCTGGGGTCATCGGTTTTGAGAACCTCTGGAGAGCGGATGCGCTCGCCGCAGGCGACTCCAGCGAGGGCAGGAGCCCGAGTTCTCAAAGCCGATGATACCAGAAAATCAAAGACAGAAATTTAAACTGGGTAGCGATGAATGTTTGGGCGGCTTTGTAAAAAAGAATGAGTTGGAAGAAGGTGGTTACGAGGGGGTGGTGTTAGAGGTTATAAGGGGGGATGATTTTTGTGGTGAGTTTTTTTATGGCGTTTGTGATGGGAAGTCCGGCGTTGCAATGTCGGGAGTTGTTTTCTTTTCAAGAGAGGGTTCTTGGGAAGATTTCGAGGAAAGCCAATCCGGGATCATTTGAAATTATTGATCGGGATTTTGGATTTGATTTTAAGGCGACTCTGTCCAAAGAGGGTGAAATGCGGTTTACGGTTTTCTTGGCCGATCCGTATAATCACATCAGGTCACAGATGCAGGGACATAGGATTTTTGATGAAAGTATCGAGCACTTTGGTTTAGAAAATATTAAATCCATTCATGGGGTATGGAATCAGGACAGTGTTAATTTTAGGCAGTTTCAAATGGCCCTTCTTTCTGGGCTTGATGCAAAGGCCGCAGCACTTAAAACTTGGACAGCTCTTCAGACCCAGCGTCATGGTTTTACAAAAGTCCAAAGTATTGAAGTTTATGAAATGAATTTAACCGGAGAAATGATTGCGCTGGTTGAATTTGTGAGAGAGTGAAAAATACTATTATTAATAGAGACATTGCATCCAACAACCTATTCACAGATGTATTCAATTTCTGCTTTTCATCTTTACTCGTAAATAATCTAAAAATAGTATCAAGAGGCGATGGCTTGTGTTGCGCTTTTTTTCGGCAGCAAAATGCTGATCTTAGCCCCGCGATGATCTTGACAGTTGGAGATCGATATCTCCCCAAAATGCCGATCCACCTCATGCTTCAAGGCTGATAGACCGACTCCACGTCCACTGGTCTGACTGATTGTTTTTGCTGTAGTAAAATCTTCCATAAACAAAATGTCACTGGGCTGACTCAGCAGGCCTCTCACTTGCGGAGAAAGGGCATTAAACTTTTCATCAATGGCAGGCATATTTAATCCATTGCCATAGTCTTCTATATAAATCTTATATTCGCTATCTGTTTCAATGGTACGAACTCTCAAATTGACGTTTTCATTGAGACCAGCCAGAAGATATCCATGGTCAACTGCATTTTGAAGACTGTGCAAAAGAATGTTCTGCAAGGATTTTTGATACTCTTTGGGCCAATTTTTAACACCATCGTGAAATGAAATCGATTCCAGAAAAATATTTGATGAATCAAGCTGTTGGTTGATTTTATTCTTTAAATTATAAATGTAACTGTAAAGGTTCCATGTCTCTTCTGCCCCACCAGAAAGTTTTTGGATTAACTTTTGACCTGTGCTGCAGAATTCTTCACATTCCTCGACAAACGCGCTCAATAAATCGCTGATCTCGTTCAAAGAATTTCCATCTTTCAGACCTGTAAGGGCATCTTCCACATCGTGAATTTTTTTAGACCAATTTTCGATTCCTAAAAGACGAGACTCTCCTTTGAGAGTATGAAGATCTCGCTTCACTGGGATAGCATTACTGGAATCATAAGATTTCAAGTCAGAACTGACTTTCAATAAAGACTCCAGAAAATCTTGACAAAAACCCACACCCACTTTGGCTATCATGGTGAAAACCACCTGACTGTGCTCATCTATTTTTTTCTTTCTTTTCTCTTCAGCTTCCATCAGAAGTTTTTGTGTTACATCTTCAATACTTAATACGATTTTTAAGACGATGTCCCCTTTGACAAGAGGTGACCAAGATAAAGAAAAAACTTTATCTCCTTTCATTTTTACCTGATCTGGAAATTGACTTTGGTTGATTTCCCAATTGACGATATCTTCACCAATACAAAACTCCATAGAATTTTTTATGGAAGACTTTTTATCTTCATTCAAAAGACTATTAGAAAAAAGAAGATCAATAATATCTTCACCCGATATCTCAGAATTGGGAAATAAGGTTTTTGCACCCGCCGAAAACTCAGGTTCCACTTTGAGTTTTGAATCGACAACAAATATTCCCTGGTTGATGCTATCAAAAACAATTTGGATCTTTTGTTTTTCTTGGGAAATAGTTTCTAGGGCCTGATTAAGACCCTCTTCGTGACGATCGGCCCTGGTTTTTTCAACCCACATAACAACTGTGATCAGTGCGACATAAAGTCCTGTGTTCACCCAAAGCAATGGTATTGGAAAATCTCGTGTGTCAAGACCGCTGATCGACTCAAAACCACTGTGAAATAATATGTCCGCTAAAAGAAAATTCGTGATCGCTATAGCGATCACTGCCAGACGGATTTTCAATGCTTCTCTGGAGAAGCCCACAACACTATACAAAACTACAACAAAAAACATGTAGTCGCCATTCCATGACTTGCCAAACATAAATTCTGTATGCCAACCCACAAGAGAAGTAAAAAATATGGCTAATACTCGGGCGTGGAACCTTTTGCCATAATAGTTACAAAACACAACGCTAGTGCTCGTTACCATAAAAATCATAATAGGAATGAGCGAAAGAAGCGGCATACCCACTAGAGGAGTCAAAATACAAAGAGCAAAACCAGACTGTATTGAGACAGCCACCATCAAATTTGTAAACACTGTTATACGGTTACTGGCATCGGACTCTTGATTTGAGCAGCCAATCGTAGCAAAACCCACAACCAAATTCTTTAGATAAGTGTAACTAGAGCTCAATAAATCCTTAATATACGACATGGATTTTTATCGGCTTAGAAAGCTTTCAACCTAAGTCATTCAATAGTTTTGATTTCACAAGCTAGACCTCAGTCAGAAAAAAGTACCAAGTCCCTTTTCCGCAAAAATAGCGTGTTTAAATAAAGCGAAAAGG
>CAYMBT010000223.1:0-4680 GCA_964388755.1 uncultured Pseudobdellovibrionaceae bacterium
CCGAAAATGAATACAAGCTGGCGGCTGGCATCAGGCTGACCGAACGATTAAGTGTTGGGGCTGGTTGGTCCCATCTGCGTGCTGAAAATGATACGAGCCAAACCTTTAAGCAAAACAATGCTGACCTTGGACTTCTTTTTGGACTCCAACCCAACTGGGGCATCTCTCTTAACGTTGAAAACTTGATAAACAACCAAGATGATGACCGTCCCAATGCTCTGAACCGCCAATCCTTTGTGGCTCTTGGGACCCAATATATTTATGAGCATTTTTTAACCGCTCGTTATGAGAGTCTTTTGCCACTTTACCAAGACAGTCAATTGATCGGCCATAGAGTCGGCATGGGTGTTGTTTTAAAATCCTATTTTCATCTGAGTATGGGTTACTCGATTGAGGATGCAACAGGACAAAATTGGACGTCCATGGGCTTGGCTTGGCTGGGTCCCCGGCTTAAAATCGCCTACAGCTACCAAAAAGAGGATCGAGCTGATTTAGGTGATCGCCACTTGATTGACATGTGGGTTGATCTTTGATAACTCACTGTGCCTACGTTCAAGGAGTAAAAAATGGCTTCAGCCGCAAAACAAACAAACACGATTCGCAAACAAAAAATGGCCAAAAAAGGCAATAAAAGAAAAGCTCAATTGCGAAATCAAGGTACTACTAAAACTCCAGCCGAACTTTTTGGCGATAAAGAGTAATTGTACAGGCTTAGTTTTCTAAATTAAGCCGTTTCTTATCTTTTAATACGGATTATTTTTCTTTTTACAGAGTTCTTATAAGATTATTTCTTTAAGAACTTTTCGGTTTCAGCGCGATCTCTTGTACTTAAAGTCTCAGCATTTCCAGAAAGTATAAATTGAAAGGGCATTTTAACCCAACCCTCTTGACCTTCTTCAAAACGAAAACTTGAAAACGCTTTGAGTGAGCTGTTCTGCATGTCAACACTGCCCGAATTTTTGAGAACCTGGGGCTTTTCAATGAAGCCTCTTTTGTTAAGGTAACCAAGAACAACAACTTCGCCCATGTTTCTCTGTAATCGGTCTTTTAAAGAATAGGTGGGAGACTTGTTACCCGGTTTTTGTCGAAGGGTTCGAGCATCACGGGCCCCAGAGGATAAATTGTTTGCAGATGTTGATACGGCAGCAGGTTGGGGCGAGGGTAAACTTTTCTTTTCAATAAGCTCTTCACTGGCCTTAGCAGAACTCACTTCTTGAGGGACGCTGACTGGGGAGGGATTGGTTTCTTGAGCCACAATCCCTTGAGCAGAGTTCGCCTCTTGAACCGTTCTCGCCTTGTCTAAAGTGGGATTGGAATCAGTAGAAGGTTTTAAAACCTCTTGAGCTTTAACAGATTCGGAGACCTTAGCTGGAAGTGGAGCGCCCTCAACATTGGCTGGTGGTATAATAACGGGGCTCGGATCTTTTTGGGTCACCAGTTTTTTACTTTTTGGCTTTTGAGCTTTTTTTGCAACCGCTTTGGTGGGTTTTGCTTTTTTTATTTTTGCCACAGAAGGAGCTGGAGCGGGTACAGGCGGTGCACTCTGGATTTCAACAAAGTTGATGGGTTCTACGATCTGAACTTTAGGATCATCAAAAAGACTGGTTGAAAGGGCAATGCCGAGGTGGATAAAGCTTGAGAGTAAAAAGTAAAAGGTCATTCTCATGGGGCCTATATAACAGCGCAGCGTCATTAGAACAATTGCGTCATATATTCATGTAATAAAAACAATAATTTTAGAAAATATGTTGAAGGCTCAACCAGTAACGCCTTTGGGGCTCAGGATAAAATCGGCTGAGCTCTTTAGCCTCGTTAAAGGCATTGATAAGACCAAGGCTTAAACGAGTATTTTTTGCAATTTCAAGGTGAAGTAGAAAATTCCACTGTTGCCAGTCTTTAAGCTCAAGGGCTTGATTATTGATACGGTCGAAATTTTTCATCCAATGGATATTTTGCCATTCAAAAACAAAATTATTAAGTCGGTGTTCAGAACCTAAACTCAGTTGATGGCGAGGTGATAAGCGAAAGGGCGAGCCCGTCAAGGCCTCTTTGGTTTCTAAGAAATTATAGCGAACAAAAGGTGTTAGATTTTTGATTTTGGCTTTCCATTCAAGATCAAATCCCTGGGATCTTCCTTCGCCGCGATTCTGTCGCGAGAAAAAGCTGGGTGTGATTTCATAGCTTTCAATAAAATTTTCGTACTCAATAGTGAAAATTCTTAAATCAAAGTTGTGGTGAGTCTCTCCCCATTTTCTTTCTAACTGATAACCAATTTCCCACTGCTTTGAACTCTCGGCCGACAAATCAGGGTTACCGATAAAAAAGGGACTGTTCGAATAAAGGTCAGATAAGGTGGGGTTACGAAAACCCTCAGAGTAGGTGAGCCAAAGTAGAGCTTTATTCATTTCATACTGGTGACTTACAGTGGGCAGAAACTTTTGACTGTATTCTAAATAACGTCCCCCCAACTGGTGCTTAAGGTTTGGTAAAATTTTAAAGCTAACGAAGGGACCAAGCTCAAAAAGATTTTGGTTTTTTTGTTCCCCTAAAAAACTGCTTTGAAGTTGGTAAGAAAAGAAATCTGCAAAAAGTTGAAAATGAATATTGGGAATGATGTCAACAATCCACTCGTTTTGAGCAATCAGGGTTTCTTGTTTGGACTCGGTGATTGTGGCCGATTCTGTAAATTGCGACTCACTTCCAAGGTAGCTGATGCGTGACTTAAGACTCTGGGTGCTTGAAAAAAAGAAATGGGGTGAGAGTGATAAAAGCAAACCATCGGTTTTCTCTTCGGTCAGAAATGGAAAGCTTAAAGATCCCGGGCTTTGACGATTTTGCTCGCCATAAAGAGCTTCGTATTGCCAGTGGACCCATTCGCGCTGGGACTGACCGTTGATCACAACCCGCGAAAGATCGGTTTTATTATTTTCTCTGACACCACTTTGATCTTGGCTTTGAAAAGCAAAATCCCCACCGTCGGCTTCGGTAAAATAAGAGATCTGAAGATGATCTTGTTTTGTGTTTATGAGGGGTGTTGCAAGATGCAAGCTTCGCTGGGACAAAGTATTTTCACGCCACGGCAAAGGGCTTTCATCGGTATCAGAAATAACAACGGTAGCCTGAGGGGAAATATATTTTTTGGTGTGAAAGTTAAGGCTACCCGACATGGCTTGAGAGCCATAAAAAAGAGAGGCTGGCCCCTTGATGAGGCTGATTTTATCGATCATCTCGCGCGGTAAAAAAATCGTTGGGGCGCCAAAGCCCGAGGCAAAATTCAGCGGAATATCGTTCAGTAATAAAAGCACTCGCCCACTTTGAGCCGAGCCACGAATAGAGAAAGTAGGAGAGCCCTGGGACCTTGATTGCACGCCACTTAAACCATTAAAAGACTCTTCAGTGGAGGTCACAGAAAAATAAGAGGGGGTTTTGTTTTCTTGCACAGACCACTGAATCGAACGGGGGCGGTGTGAATTTTGACCTTCAGTGACGATGACTTCCGGCACTTGAATAGCTTTTGAATTTTGCGAAAATGCAAAAGGTGTCATCCAAAAAAAACAAATCAGAAATGAAATCAAAGGGCTTTGCCTCGTTGGTGGGGCATTACAGTTCTAAGGCTTATCCCTAAAACAGGACCCAACCTATTTTACGGGCAGCTATACCTTAAGATTCTTCGGAATTCAAAAATTGATCCACTTTTTGCTCGAGAACGGCCTGAGCAAACTCAAGGTGCTCTTTGCGACCAATAAGCTGTTGAGCTTTCTCTAGTGAAAAGGGCTCGATGGGATTTTTAAGTCTTTTGGATTTTATACTTTTGATCAGAGCACAGTTTTTTTTGATCAATTCTGGATTCAGCTTTTTATCGCTGATTGCACGCGCGATACTTTTAACAGCTTTCACCGGCGAAAGGGGCTCGTTACAATAGAGCAGCATTGTGGCCCCTGCATTCAGAGCTAAAACCGGAAGATCTTCGACCGGGTGATGTTTGGTGAGAGCCTTCATGTCTAAATCATCAGTGATAATAATTCCGCGAAACCGCAAAGCCTCGCGCAAAAATTGTTGGATAAAAAGAGGCGACAGAGTCACCGGAAATTGCGGATCAATATTAGGGTACTGAATGTGTGCGGTCATAATCATATCAACGCGGGATTTGATCACACGTTTAAAGGGCTCGAGGTCCCCCTGTTGCTCAAGGTCTTTCAGCGTTCGCTCGTCGATGGGGAGGTCAAAATGACTATCCACTGCAGTGTACCCATGGCCTGGAAAGTGTTTTGCACAGGCCATAACGTCAGACTTGATATAGCCACGAACCATGGCTGAAGCTAATTTTGCCACAGTCTCTGGATTTGAACTTAGAGCTCGATCGCCAATCACTTCATTTTTAGGATTCATCATGATGTCGATACAAGGGGCATAATCAAGGTTCATCCCCATAGCTTTAAGCTCGCGTCCCATCAGTTGGGTCATTTGAAAAGCCACAGCTGATGAATCGATGTCCCCTAAATTTTTAACGGCGGGCCACTGGGTGAATGGGGGTTTAAGGCGATGAACTCGTCCGCCCTCCATATCGATAGACACAAAAAGTGGAGTTTTTTCTGCAGTTTTATAACGCAGCTGTTGAACGTCGGTGACCAGTTTATGGATTTGCTCAACAGATTTAAGGTTACGAGCAAAAAGAATAAT
>CAYMBT010000224.1:0-4621 GCA_964388755.1 uncultured Pseudobdellovibrionaceae bacterium
AACTCGACCACATGACTAAACTATCTGCCTTAGGCGAAGTGGCAGCCAACATATCCCACGAAATAAACACTCCACTTTGCACCATTATGATGCTGACAGATAATCTTCAGAGAAAAGCTGTAAACGCCGGTCTGGATGATATGGTGATCCCTTTAGAAAAAATAAAAGGAACTGTGAAGCGAATTACCCGAGTGATCCAAGGGACAATGAGTCTTGGGCGAAATTGCGATAATGATGAACCCGAACTTCTTTCAATTGATGAAGTGGTGCGTGATTCAATGGATCTTTGTCAATTCAAATATGGACTCCATATTAAAGCAGTGGCCGAAGGAGATCCCACAGTCACGCTTATTGGCAAAAGAGTGGCTCTGACTCAGGTGTTTGTAAACCTTATTAATAACGCTTGTTATGCTGTAAAAGATCAGTCCGACCCTTGGATAATAATGAGATGGCAAGAAACAGAAAGTTCAGTTCTTTTAGAAATTATTGATTCTGGATTAGGTATTGATCAAAAAGTTTTAGAACATATTTTTGATCCATTTTTTACTACAAAAGGTGTTAAAGAAGGGACAGGTATTGGAATGAGCCTTTCTAAAAAAATTATAAGCGAACATGGTGGTCAGATTAAATACTCACCTGTTGGGCCTAATACGGCCTTCTTAGTAGAATTAAATAAGTCTAAGACAATCTCAAAAGCTATTGAAACCAACAACAATGATAATGGGGTCACCTATGATTACCGAAAAGCCTAAAATTTTGGTAGCCGAAGATGACGCTCTTTTTGGAGAAACCATTCGACATCTTCTGGATTCCCAAAATTATATAACTGTTATTGCTAAAGATGGCCAAGAAGCTCGAGATTTTCTTAAAAATGATACATTTGACCTTGTACTCTCTGATTTTAAAATGCCCAACATGACTGGCGTCGAACTGGTTGAATGGATCAGGGGTGTTTATGACCGGTCTTTTAAAAATTTTACGAGCCTTCCCATCATCATGATGACAGGGTTTTCAAACACCGCTGACACCCACCGTGTAAAACAGCTTGGAATACAGGGGCTGCTCAGTAAACCTTTTGATGAGAAAACGCTTCTATCAACCCTTAGCGAAGTTCTCAATGTAACTCTTAAAGCGCGCGGTCAGGGTATTGATGTACCTCAAAAAATAGAAAATACAGAAACAACAACGGCTGAAGAGTTTTCTTTACCCGATTACTGCCGAGTTTCACTTGAGGATTTTGTCACTGATCGTGCCGTCAATATGGATGTGTTTGTTAAACTCTCTGAATCTAAATACATTAAAATTGCCAATGAGGGCGGCCTTATTGATATCAACCGCATTGAAAACTACAAGAAAAAAGGATTGCACTACCTTTATGTAGCGCGAACAGATTTCAAAAAAGTGTTGGACTTCAATATTATGTTAAGTCGTGTTGTAGCTACCAATAAAGGTGTTTCTGCAGAAAAGAAAAAACGCTTTATGACTTATACTGCTGAAATCATCCTTGAAAACAGCTTTGTGAATGGGGTGGATGAACAGGCGTTTAGCGATGCAAAAAACTTTTTAATGACCAGTGTAGATATTTTGTCCGAGGATGAAGAAACATTTTCTTTACTTGATATTCTTGCTAACCATGCCGATCACGTTTTTGCTCACAGTGTGGGTGTCAGTATGTACTCGGTTATGATTGCAAAACAAATGGGTTGGACATCATCGGCGACCCTTTTTAAGTTGAGCTTTGGAGGCCTCATGCATGACATTGGTAAAAAAGAGTTTCCTCCTGAACTTTTATCTAAGCCAAGATCACAACTCAGTTATGAAGAAAGACAACAACTTGAAACCCATGCTTTTCGTGGAAAAGAAATTCTTGAGAGCTTGAAGTCAGCCCCATCAGAGGTTGTCCAAATTGCCTTTCAGCATCACGAGAATATGATCGGCCATGGATTTCCGCTGAAGCTGACCGGTAAAAAGATCCATCCCATGGCGCGTGTGGTTTCGGTCGCCAATGAATTTTGTCGGTATGCTTTAAAGGGACCCAATAATCCAGGCGTCCCAGCGCAGAAAGCGGCACATCTTGTTGAGTCCTATAAAAAAGATCAACTAGATCCAGAATGCCTTACGGCTCTTCATGCTCTGATTAAAAAAACAAATAGCCAATAGCTTTTAAGGTCATATTGTTTCGGTGGGATTGAGTGAGGCTTGAATCGCCTCAGAATCTGATTCAGTGATTGCTCTAGCAATCTGTTTAAGTTCTTTTAAATTTAAAACAACTCTTTCAGTGGCTCTTTTTATTTTATCCAAACGACCAAAAAGCTTTTCATCAATTTTGACTTCTGGGTTTGGAGCCATTGCCATATCGATGTTCACCTGGATCACGCTGATAGGATTTGAGAGACTGTGAGTCATCTCAGACAGAACTTGGCCGATACGTCCCATGGTCTCTTGGACTTGTTTTTCTACTGACGGAATGAGCTCAAACACAATGGATTCTGAACTGTCATTCATAAAGAAGACTTTGATCTCGACTGGGATCATTTCTGTATCTTGAACCTTTAAAAAAGCCTCAGATTTAAATTGAGCCATTGTTAATAAAGAATCTTGGACACGCTTCTCAAATTGCGGAGAAAAATGAAGAGCATCGTGAATTTTCGATCCTATATCCAAACGCTTATCAATTGCTGATTGAAAGCTTGGATTGCAGTAGAGAACGCTTAGGTTTGAATCTAATATCGCAATGGGAGCCATTAAGTTTTCAATGAAATTTGGGGAAAGGTTATCCATATTTAGACAATAGCTTATTACGAGGGACTAAACTACCTATAGCACTTTATACTGACCTAGGTCAGAACTCGATTTAATATTATCCTTTGACGAATCGCCCTGATACATTCATCCTATTTTTATGTTTAAAGGCAAAAAAATTTTTCTTGTTGATGATGATGCGCAATTTCGATTCGATATCTCTGGCTTTTTGGCCACAGAAGGGTATTACGTCGCCGCCACAGGCTCGATCGCTAATTTTGCTGAAAAGCTAGAAAAAGAAAAACCCGATTTAGCTTTAATTGATAAACAGATTGGATTTGAAGATGGCTTTGATCTTATCCACGTGATTCGTAAACACAGCACATTTTCAACTTTACCTGTCATTGTTATTACCGGCTCACCAAGCCTTCTTAATAGAAATGAAGCCATCCAAATTGGCGCTGATGATTTTATAGAAAAGCCCGTGAACACCGATCAATTGCGCCTTCGCCTTATTGCAAACCTCAGACGTTCTCAGAGTTACAACCAAGGGGATAATTGCATTAGTTTTGGTAACATCGAAGTGAATTTAACCAACCATTCTGTCACATTTCGCGGAGAAGTCTTAACTTTAACCCAGACTGAGTACAAAATTCTTACGGAGCTCATTAGCAAGAAAGACCAAATTGTCACCAGAGACACTTTGGCCGCCCGCTTCTTATCGTTTAATAACTCAAGCAATCGTACGATCGATGTCCACATCAATTCTCTTCGCAAGAAGTTGCTGGATCAGGCCTCCTGCCTAAAGACTATTCGCGGTCGTGGCTATATGTTAGTTTCAGAAAAAAACTAATTCCTTTTAATTTTACGACATCTTAATAATTTTTTAACAATTGAGATCCGATAATGTTGGTATGGATATTGAACTCGGCCATTTGATTAACTACTGCCCGTCCCGATCGTATCAATACGAAGTTCATCTGCAAATTATGAATCAACTGAGCAATAGGCTAATGTTATGTTTCTAGCAACGAAAGAACGTAAATGGATATTAGTTGTCGACGATGACCCCAGCGTATGCGAATCGCTGAGAGACCTGATTGAGATCAACTTCGGAAAAGATATTTTGTGTGTTAAAGCTAAAGATGGAATGGAGGCGACATGCAAGATCAACTATCAGCGTTTTGATTGCATCATCACCGACCTTAAAATGCCCCGAAAAGTAGGCGAAGCATTTGTCCATTCTGTTCGTCATAATAGTCTTAATGAAACCACACCCATCATTATTTTATCTGGCTCTCCAAATATGAAAGAAGCCGCCAAAGGTATGAATTTTGTAAACACCGTTGAAAAACCTTTTAAACTGCAAGAGATGGTCAAGCTTATACAAACCAACCTTAATTTGAAAAGCAATAAGAACCGAATTTCAGCCGATATTTTTAATAATCTTGTTGATGGTGTTGAGTCTTTTGTGAATGGTTTGACTCACAAAGTCCTTCAGCAAAAGGGCTCAGTTTGCTCTAAAGCAAAAGGCACTGAAATCAATCACGATTATGCTTCTTCAATTCAGTTTAAAATTGGTAATGTGACTAACACCTTTTCACTTTTAGTTCACAAAAAAGATATTGAGCGCCTTAAGGGTGATGTAGACTTTGAATCTACACAATCCACAGAAGATATTATGCACTCAATGTCTTATGTCATCATTAGGCATGTTATGGATAAAAGCGGCATTGGTAGCAAAGAAAAATTTAATGCTAACTCTATAGAGCACAATCGTAACTTACTAACAGGTAAGCAGGGCATTATTTTACAACTTGAACACGACAGCTTTGCTATTGATATTTTTGCAACCTCACAATAAACCTAGCGCATTAGG
>CAYMBT010000225.1:0-4474 GCA_964388755.1 uncultured Pseudobdellovibrionaceae bacterium
CATCCTTAATTTTAACTCTCTCTTTGCTGAGACGACGACAGTAAACCCAGCGGGAGCCGTTAACCTTCCTGTGACTGAAGCTTTTGACCGAATTGCCATTGCTGAACATGTTAGTCTTGAAAGTTTTGAAGGAAGCATTCAAGGATACGAACTGGCTTGCGAACAAGGGGCTAATGGTAAGATTGGTTTTTGTGGTGGCGAATGCAATGACAGTGATATGGCCTCACAACGAGGGGCGACCGTATCACAAGAGTGTGCCGCGTTTATTAATCAGTCCATTCCCCAGTGCCTTCTCGAAATTGGCTGCGAAAAAGAAGCGGCGTTTTGTGGTGTGGGTGGACACGCCCAAAGATCAATCAATAGTCCTTCAAGTCCAAACTCAGATACGCCCAGCCGACATTCTACTGGGGATGCACTGGATCTTTTTGGTCTCAAATGTAAAACCCTTGAAGGTACTGATGTCAGTCTTGATTTTTCATCACAGGGACGCAGCGCCAACAGTCAAAATCAACAAAAGTATGATCAGTTTGTAGCTTGCTGGCGCCAAAAAGTAGAAACCCACAACCAACAAAATGGTAATAATGGCGGCGGCGCTATTTCTTGCCAGGGTTCTCAGCCCCCGTCCAATGAACTTCATAACGATCATATTCATATTTCTTGTCCTGTATCGCGCAACAATGTGGCGGGAACTTAAATGGTGAAAAAGATGATGTCCTTTTTAGGTTTAATTTTAATTTTAAATATAAATTCTTCATTGGCGGATCAAGCTGATCCCAATGGCTATTTTAAAAATCGAAATTGGTCTCTTAAAAATGGTAAAAACTTAAAAGTTGAAGCCCTTTCAAAATATCTTGGCGAGCCCATACAAAAACCAAACCAGTTGAATGTGACTATTGAATGTTCAAAATCAAATATTAAAACCGTTGTTAAAAATCATGGCTACTGAGGACTGGATTCAATCAACGTGATCGGCAACCAATTGGTCGTTCAATTTGTGGATTATGATTCGCGCGACCCCAAGGGTTATTGTAAAATTAAACGTCAAAAGAGGTTTTCAATACCTAACTGCCCTTAAGTTTTATTTGGATTATCCTCAGAATGTTATTCTTTAAGAAATTGAATCTCGCGTTTTCAATAAAATGGGATTCTTTAAAGTTAGAAGAACTCATGTTATTTAAAAATAGAACTTGAGCCTAAAAAAGATCTTTCTTTATTGGATAAACCACCGGGCATATTTTGTTCAAGATGAAAAAAAAGACCCTCAACGAGAGAAGTGAAACTATCATATTTGATTTGTAAAAAATGGGGACTCAATATTCCCCTTTGACCAATCACCTGTCGATAGGCCAATGATTGTTTTTTAACATTGGTGCTATCAAAGTAATTTTTGACCTCTTGCCAAAACAACAGTTCGCGGGCTGTTAACTCTCGCCCAAGAAAACCCCATTCTTTAAGGCTTTTAAATGTGACATAAAGCATGGGCTCTGTGACGCGAACCAAGTCTTTACTTTTTAAATAGCGAATTCCTGGCTCGTGAATTTGTCCTTCGACTTCAACTCTCACCGGAATTTGGTGCTTTTTATGAAGGCTATTAAGTGCTCGAGATAATGCACGGTAATCCAGCGGTGAAGTTTCGGTGATCCGATTGAGAACAATGTCAGCCGCTAGGGCTGATTGAATAAGGGTTGAGTGAAGGGGAAATGTTGCATTTCTATGGATATAAACTTGGGTCAGGCTTTTAGGACGAGCAGCGCTTAAGTCAAAGGCCTCTTTACAGAGAAACCCAAAGGCAACGTGAGATTGAACCAGAATACAGATGATAATGATTAACTTTTTCATTAAGGGGATTCTTTTAAAGTTCGTCCCCACAAAAATCAACCTAGAGGCATAAAAAAGTAAATTTTCTCAGGCACTTAAACAGAGGGTCCCCATGCCTTTTTTGGTCCCAGGGTGAGACCGAAAATTGTCATTTTTACAAAGATTTTAGGGCCATAAGAGCCCTGGCTCGACCTAGGACTTGGCATAGTCATTGCTCAAGAGACTAGTGTTGAACGTTTGTTGATGTTGTACGTTTGCTGATCCCTGATGCCTTAGAAACCGATTTTAAATTTATCTCCCCCCCCAAAAATTTAAAACCAAATGGACTAAGGCCTCAGCGGATTTTTTTTTGCCCGCTTTTCCATCAATCTCAAATCTCAAATCTCAAAAGTTTTTTCGCTATTTTCACTTTTCTCAATGATTTTTTTGTCCAATTTTTCTTGGGTCTGATCGCTCAGAGGGAAGAATTGAATGTTCATTTGATAGACTCTATCTCCGGGGCCTGTCTCTCTTTTCATAGAAATTTCTTTTTGAATATGTTTTCTTAATTTTCTGAGTTCAAACCTCACCCACTCAAACTCTTTTTCAGTCATAGCAAGAGTAAATCCACTGACTTCTCGCTCTTGGGGATTATATTGATGAAGAGACTCTAATCCTAAATAAATCAATTCGGACTGGATTTTTCGAATAAGCTCTGTGGGAATGTCATCAAGCCCACTCATTGTAAGAGATGTTTTTTGCGGCTTATGGGTCACGGGATCAATCGAAATATCCCCGGCATTCACCAACTTTTTTAAAGCCGTATTCACCTGAGCTTCATTCACCTGGCCACGCAGCAGCTTTCGAATCTTATCAGGGGTAAATACCACCCCTTCTTGATCAACCATGGCGTAAAGCACCCAAACAAGCCAACTTGATACCTGATCCCAGGTTTCTGAATTGATCTTTCCTGATTCCATTGATTTTTTAGCTCGCCATTCTGATAAAACTTTAAGGTGACGATTTCTTTGCATGGGATCTTTTTCTTGGCAGTAAGTCACCAGCAAAAGAAATTCATGGGTTTGGGCTCTGTTATGTCTTAGAGCTTTAGAAAATTGTCCGCACATATCAGTGGATAGATTTCTTTTGCCTTCGATGATGAGTCGTAAATAGTTAGGAGACTTAATGTTAGCGGCCGCTGAAAAGTCTGAATAGGAATAAGGTCTTAAGCGATCCTGAGTGAGGCTGACTTGATAATTATAAAAATCATTAAGATATTTTCTGTAATCCACGTACTCGGCAAGAACGGGTTGATCCATGGTTTCCCCTTAAGAAATTTTTTGTCTGTAGACCCATCGTTGGTTCTTATTCAATAGGCTGACAAAGCTCCCCTTAAAGATCAACAGAGATTTTTTGTGACGTAGCACAAATAGCTGATAATTTTGGCTATTTTATAAACCGTCATGGTTTTTTTAAGATTTTAAAAACTCTCCGCAGTTGACATTTTCTTTGAGCCAAAGTTTGGATTTTTCTTTGTCCAGGATAAACTGATCCACCAATTTCCAAAAATCTTTTGAATGATTTTTATGACGAATATGGGAGAGTTCGTGAACAATGACATAATCGATCACCTCGAGTGGTGCCACAATCAGTTTATAGTTAAGACTGATTCGATTGCTTGAAGAGCAACTGCCCCACAGGGTTTTTTGCATTCCAAAATGAAGTCGGCTTGCAAATAGCTGCATCTCTTTTTGGTAGTGGCTAAGCCTCTCGGACATCACCTTTTCTGCCGCTCTTTTAAAAGTCTTTTTGAATTGAGAAAAATAAATATTTCGCGCCTCATCAGTCAGGTCATCTTCTGAAATAGGCATATCGAAATAAATGACGTTTTCACCCAATGTGAGCGCCAGGGAAGACGAGTGTCTGATTTGAAGCTGATAGTTCTGCCCCAAATAAGGAAAGATCTCCCCTTGTCGAAAGCTTTTGGGGGGATTTTTTGCTCTTAAGGCTTCCATTTTTAGGGATGATTGTTCAAGCCAATTTTTTTGTTGATTCAGAAACTTGTAAATCCAGTGGAGGGGGGTTTTGACATTGGTATGAAGTTTAATTTCACCGGTCGTATGAACCTTAAGTCTGAGGCTTCTTGAATAGGCTTTGCGGATAATTTGGATCTTAAAACCCTCAAAATCAATCTCACGCTCGAGCAAAAAGCCTCTCCCAAGTTTACGGCACTTTTAACGCCAATGCCTTGGTACTAATGTAAAGTTTGTGCATTCCGTAATCCACTGTTTACCTTGCCCTCTTCGACTCCCTACGTTAGATTGATGCCGGTCGAGTCCCGTACAATAGCGATCAAGCCAAACCCGCCAGGTCCGGAAGGAAGCAACGGTAACTTGTGTCCTATGTGCTACGGGGTTGCTCGACCGCTATTTGGATTGTTTAATGAAGAAACGATCGGTATCCATTCATCGGGGAACTTGTGGCCTACCAGGTAATTGCACGAAAATTTAGACCCCAGTCTTTTGCGGATTTTGTTGGTCAAACCCATGTGACCCAAACTCTTCTCAATGCCCTTAGCCAAAATCGTTTTCCCCATGCACTTTTGCTCACCGGTCCGCGTGGGACGGGTAAAACCAGTACGGCTCGAATCATTGCGAAAACTCTTCTGTGCTTAAAT
>CAYMBT010000226.1:0-4451 GCA_964388755.1 uncultured Pseudobdellovibrionaceae bacterium
ATGACCATGGCAAGCCCATTGGCTCCAAAGACAACAAAAATAAGACCTAAAAAATAACGTGCACCATCGTATAACCAGCGAATCATAATGACTCCTTTTAAAGAGTCTTTATTGAATCACTCAAACATCTATTTTAGAAGAAAATTTTTTTATCTCTATTCATCTCTGTGTCTAAAAAAAATAAAATGATCAAACGGGGTTATTTCGGGCTATTTTTTCGTAAGTCGCTTCATCGGTCATAATAGGAACAAGGATCACCTTTGGATTTTCAAAATCATTAACAAGGGTAGGGGCTGGATTCGAGCGGCTCTCTAAAAGATGGGTGACTTCAGCATATCCGTAATAACCAGCCCCTTGTTTAGACACAACAGCCAGTGCGTAACCAGCAAAACGCAGTCTTGGATTCACACTTCTTTCTGCGAGCCCTTCAAAATATTGCATAGCTCGCATATCGATTTGAGTTTGGACATTGCCGACCACAGATTCCCAAGAAGTATCAACCGCAATTCTTTGGGGATCGGGTTCGCCACCCACAAGAAGATTTATACCAATTGAATTCACTAAAGCCACGGTCGCACAAAGGGCGAGACGTTTTTTAAGACTTGAACTTGCAAAGTGGGTTGCTACACCGGCCATCCAAAATGTTTCATTAGACATATAGGCCATATTTTGAATCAGCTGCTCATCTTGACTGAGCTTTTCGATCATAACTAAGGGATCGCGATCAAAGAGGTCTTCAGGGCGAGCCAAAGTTTCAGCACCTAACTGTATGCCTGCCACCATTCCTACATAGCGACTTTGATAAAGGCCCGCTTTTGCCACAGATAGTAGGGTTCCGGCACTGTCTAAAGCCACTCGGGCAATCACGGATTTACTTTGCAGGTAAGAAACAGCAAATATTGTTTTTTGTTGTAACGTCAGTGCACTGAGAGTGTAACGGGCTGCCACTTCTGTAGCCACTCGACCGTTTGTTCTCACAAGCCTTTGTGTGGCCGAACTCACTCGCTCAGAAACTCCGGTTCTTAAATTGCGAAATTGGGTGGCTAGGTTAACACCTAATTGTGTTTGAGAGACTCGTGCAGCCCCTTGACTCACACCCTTATAACCCAAGGTGACCAGTTTTCCACCGACAAGGGTGATACCGACATCAGCACCCAGATTGGCCCAGGTGTCTTGATTCATATGCTTATCGATTCGGGCCACCATATCAGCCCAGCTATCGACCACAAATCGACGACCAAGTAATAAAAAAGGATCCCTTGGATTGATTTGGGCTAAATGGTTAAGACGAATTTCAAGATCATAAAGAGTCAACTGCTCTTGAACGAGTTCATCAAAAAAGGTTTTTGTACTTGAGCAAGCAATGGATACAGTGGTGGCAAACTTCTCTAATAAAACCCATGTGTACCAATCATACTCAGTAGAAATATTATTTTGAATAATATTATAAGCTGCAGGCCATGGATCATTGGTGGTTTGAACATACTCAATTGGTCTTATAACCCGGGTCGGGAATATCACAAACCAAGTGGTGATTATTTTTGGATTAAGATGTTGAGACTCTGGAAGATTGGCGATCAGTGCCTCTGGAACATTAATAGCGCGGCCGATCAGTATTAGTTTTTTATTATCAGGAGCAAATCTTCGGATCTGTTTAAGATAGACGCGGATTTCGTATTCACCGTGTTGGTTAAAGTACTCTTTCATTTCAAAATGGTTATCACCACCAGTTACATTTCTTGTTCTAATGTGGCTCTCGGTACGAGCTTGGGCCAAAGGGGCAGCGAAAAATAAAACTATAGCGATAAGCCCCATGGTTTTAATGATAGAATCCCATTTCACAAATTTCATAACCTACGTCCCTTTGAGGCAGTTTCTTAAAAAGCCCTCAATACCCATTAGGCAAAGCCAGTGCCGATCCATTGGCGATGATTTTATAGGGGTTAGAAAACAAAATATGTCTGGAGTTTTATAGGGTTGTGCAAACCTCTATAAAAACTATAAAAATTTTTTGAAAGAATGATTGATGATTTATTTCAAAAAGAGGGCTCAAAATTGTCCTACCCATAAAGTTGACGTTGATATTATGATCAGATAGAAAGCAGGGTGTGTGGCCTAAATATATGATTTAATTGATTATTTTTAACTTAAAAAAACATGAATTTTTATCAGAGTGTTTAAATAAAAATAGACAGTTAATAGGTTTTTTCTCGTTTTTTTTTAAAATATGTTTAAAAGATCAACAAAACAGGTTTAAGGCCGTTGTCATGAAATCTAAAAAAGTGAACTCTTAAGAAATTAACATATATCTATTAACCCATTAGGTTTAAAACATTATAGAAATAAGGATCAAAAGAATGAATGAGTTTAAGCTGATCGCAAAGCACATTAAAAAAACGAAATTCAGTGATCTTGCTTTTGGCATTGGTGATGATTGCAGTGTTCTCAAGTTTAATAAAAACACCCTACAAATCGAATCGACCGACTCACTTGTGGAGGATGTGCATTTTCGTCGGCAAGACCTTAGTTTTTTTGAACTCGGCTATAAATCATTAGCCGTGAATTTGAGTGACATTGCTGCCATGGGCGGAATTCCAAAAACAGCTCACTTAAGCCTAGCCATTGATAAAAAAACCACAGAGCTTAATATTAAAGACTTTTTAAAAGGCTTTTACCATTTGGCAGAGCAAGAAAATATACATCTGATCGGCGGCGATATGAGTTCGTCCCCCCACGGGATTTTTATTAATGTTCATATCAGTGGAAGAGTGAGTTCAACACAAATTCAATATCGTCATAATTTTAAAAAAGCTGATTTTTTATGTGTCAGTGGTTTTTTAGGTGATTCTGCAGCGGGCTTAGATGCGCTTTTAAAAAATCGAAAGAAAGATAAGATCTCTCGTCCGTTAATTTTATCTCATATTAAACCACCCATCGAGTTAGAGAAAGCTCAGTGGTTAGCTCGACAAAAGGGTGTCAGTGGAATGATGGACCTTTCTGACGGTTTAATCAGTGATCTTAAAAGAATTCCCATGGCTAGTTTTAATATCGAAACAACCCATTTACCGATCGGCAGAGCACTTAAAAAATACTGTGAAACTTATAGTCTTGATCCCTTAGCTTTTGCACTGGCCGGTGGAGAAGACTATAGAATCCTTTTTGGCTGCAAAAAAGAAAGACTCAAGCAGATTCAAAAAGATTTTGAAAATAAATTTAAGACACCATTTTTTGTGATTGGATCTATCAAGAAACAAAAAACCCAAAAGATTCAGTACTTCAAAAACAAAAAGCCTTTAAAAATCAACTTTAAAGGATTTGATCACTTTAGTTAAAAAACGATAACAAGACTCTTGTTTAGCTAAAAAAAGAGTCACCATAAGATCAAACACAATTTTTTAAATGACTTTAAAAAACAGTACGTCTCAAACGATTGATTCTCTCGCCCCAGGCCAGTGCACTGGCAGTGACTTGGTTTTTCTTCCACTGACCGGCGGCAAATTTATTGGCTTCAGAGAGTGTGGGATAGATATGGGTGGTCGAAAGAATTTGATTCATACCAAAACCATGTTTCATGGCCGAGATGTATTCTGTGATAATTTCACCAGAGTTAACCCCAGCAATGGTCACACCTAAAATTTTATCTTTTTTAGGCTGAGTTAAAACTTTCACAAATCCGTAAGCGGCTTCATCAGCAATGGCTCGATCAAGGTCATCAATCTCATAAATGCTGACATCGTAAGGGATATTTTTTTCTTTGGCCTCAAGCTCATTAAGGCCAACGCGTGCTATCTCGGGGTCAGTATAGGTCGCCCAGGGGATCACTCTATAGTCTGCTTTAAATCCCCAAAAAGGTTTAAGCATAGAGTTCACAGCACAGTACCAGGCTTGATGGGCCGCCGTGTGAGTGAACTGAAATGGACCAGCCACATCGCCACAGGCATAAATGTTTTTATATTTTGTGGTTCTTAGATACTCATCCACTTTGATGGTGCCGTTTTTATTAAGTTCGATATTGAGTTTTTCTAAACCAAAGCCCGAGGTGTTAGGTTTTCGCCCAACGGCAAAAAGAACAGCATCACATTCTATTTTTTTTGATGCTCCGTTAAATTCGCATTCAAGACTTTTGATCGATCCATTCTGACTGACCGATTGAAGTTTATGGCCCAAAAGAATATTCACACCGTCTTTTGTCATTTTTTCTCTGACAAGTTCTGAGACCTCATGGTCTTCTCTCAGTAAAATTCGATCAGCAGCCTCGATTTGAGTGACTTTAACTCCAAGGCGAGAGAAGGCTTGTGAGAGTTCGCAGCCAATGGGTCCACCGCCAACAACCACTAAGTGTTGTGGCTTTTCTTTAAGATCCCATAAGGTGTCAGAGGTCAGGTATTTTATAGTGTCGATCCCTTTGATTGGTGGGACAAAAGGTCTTGCTCCGGTTGCGATGGTGATAT
>CAYMBT010000227.1:0-4442 GCA_964388755.1 uncultured Pseudobdellovibrionaceae bacterium
ATCAATGACAATTGAGTTTGTTGGAAGAGCAATACTGCGATCCATACCGGCTTGAACTGTGGGTGCCATATTTCCATTATTTGTTGCTACATCAACAGCACCCTGATCGATCCATCGAGCAATAAGGTCAACTTCAGTTTGAGACAGTGGCATGCCCGGTGGCATACTCCCCGTATTAACAGATTGAAAAAGAAGACTTTGTGACGAATTACTTTCAATAACGGCACCCGAGTTCATTACATCTTGGTAAGAGCTCAGACCAACTCCACCATTGGTACCATTACCCATTTGATGACAGGCTAGACATTTAGCCGAAAATATTTCACTGACTTTTTGAAAGTCGACTTGAGTATTTAAACTGCTTCCTTCTTCTGAACCATCCAATGCAGAATGGATCGGAGCACAATTTTGATAGGTTATTAATGAAAAAGTTAACACAATAAACAGTAGATTTAATTTGTGATTGCCCATAGGTTTATTATCGGTCGCTCAACTGAATCACTCAAAAAAATTAAGTGTATTTTCTCAACCAAGCACAGGTCTTGACCAAAAATAAACAAACCCATAAGGGCAGATAAAAGTAGACATGTTTCATTATGATATAATTTTAAAAATTGGACTTTTTGACTGAAAATGGTCCTGCCAGGCTGAGTTTTGAGGGAAGCTGACGCCCCACCTGTTTATTCATCCACTGAGTGACTTTTATCAATTTGGCTAAATCAACACCCGTATCAAAACCCATTCGTTCTAGCATATACAAAACATCTTCTGTGGCCACATTACCAGCAGCCCCTGGTGCATAGGGACAGCCCCCAAGACCACCCACACTGGCATCAAATGTTCTTATCCCTTGATCGAGGCTTGCAAGCACATTGGCAATGGCTGTGCCACGGGTATCATGAAAGTGCATGGCCACTTTTGATGGGGTTGTGATTGTAAGAAGATCTTTTAAAAGTGTGCGAACCTGTTTGGGGCTGGCGACACCAATCGTATCTCCTAACGAAATTTCAAAAATTCCAAGATCTAAATATTTTTCGATCAAAGGGATCACTTTTTTGCTTGAAACTTCGCCCTCATAAGGACAACCAAAAACTGTGCTTAAATAAGCCCGAACTTTTATTTTTTCTTTTTTTGCTCGCTCAGAAACTTCTCTAAACTGATGAAGACTTTCACTGATCGAACAATTGATATTTTTTTGTGAGAAGGTTTCTGTGGCGGCGCCAAAAACAGCAATCTCTTTAATTCCAGATTCCAGTGCGTTTTCAAAACCTTTAATATTGGGAACAAGGGCAGAGAGTTGAGCCCGAGGTTCAAGTTTATTTTGTTTTTGAGACACTAATGATTTTTTAACAAGCTTTGAAGTGTCCGTCATTTGCGGCACCCATTTGGGTGATACAAATGCACCAATTTCAATTCTCTGAAGTCCAGCTTCAGTGAGTTTTTTAAGAAGTTGAAATCTTTGTGCTAACGAAAGACGAACCACTTCGTTCTGCAAACCATCTCTTAAACCCATTTCTACTAAAGTGACTTTACTCATTGATCTCTTCCAATTCGATCAATTTTTGTCCAAGGTTAACATTATCGCTCTCTAGACAATTGATCTTTTTCACTCGCATTTTTTTTATAGCTTTTAAATTGTACTCCATCTTCATGGCCTCGATCACAACAAGAGTTTGACCCTCTTCAACAAGGTCTCCGGTCTTTTTAAAAAGTTTGATCACTTTGCCGGGCATGGGAGAAATGATGGAGCGTGGATCAAGATCCATACCTTTTTTACTCTGGGCTTGCATAAGTTCAGGTGAGTACTGAAAAGTTTCACCATTATAATGCAACCATAGTTTGCCAGACATTTTTAAAGCACAAACCTCAATCTCTTTATGATCTCTTAAGATTTTAAGACGTTT
Organism: uncultured Pseudobdellovibrionaceae bacterium; assembly: GCA_964388755.1. Classification (GTDB taxonomy): domain Bacteria; phylum Bdellovibrionota; class Bdellovibrionia; order Bdellovibrionales; family JAGQZY01; genus JAGQZY01. The sequence continues at coordinate 1,905 of CAYMBT010000227.1, forward strand.
CATGTGTTGCTCCAATTTGTTTGCCAAGGAGAAATGGAGCCGGTCACGCCACTAGAAACTTCAGAGATTTTTTGAAACCCAATTTCTAAAATCTCTTTTTCATCTTTAGATAATGTTTTCTTTTTTGCACCCTCTTTAAAATGTTGATTAAAAAACTGGGTGGTAAAAGTACCATCTATAAAATCTGGATGCATCAGTATCGACTTCAATAAGGGTATGTTTGTTTCAACCCCAAATAAAATAGTTTCATCTAAGACTCTTAGCATTTTTTTAATAGCGCGACTTCGAGTTTCGTCCCAAACAATAATTTTGGCCATCATGGAATCGTAATAAGGAGTCACGGTATCACCCGCTTCATACCCATAGTCAAAACGTCGACCGGGCCCATCGGGCCAAAACTGATAACCAATTGGACCGGTTGAGGGTAGGCCCGAAGAGTACGGATTTTCGGCATAAAGACGACATTCAATGGCGTGTCCCCGTGGCACAAGAAGATCTTGATCCCATAAAGAAAAACGATTCATCATATTCAGAATTTGAGCTTTCACCAAATCCACACCCAAAATCAATTCTGTCACAGGATGCTCGACCTGAAGTCGAGTGTTCATTTCTAAAAAATAAAATTGTTCGTCTTGCACCAAAAACTCAACGGTTCCGGCTCCGACGTAATTGACAGCCTTAGCAAGGCGAACTGCGGCCTCTGTCATTTGATCTCTGAGTTTTGGATTGAGTGTAGAGCCCACAGCCTCTTCGATAATTTTTTGGTGACGTCTTTGAACAGAGCATTCCCGTTCAAAAAGATGAACCACACGCCCCATAAGATCCCCAAAAATTTGAATCTCAATATGTTTAGCTCGATTCAGATATTTTTCTAGAAAAACCTTTTCGCTACCAAAAGCACTTAAGGCTTCCCGTTTCGCCGCAGCAATTAATTCTTCAGCCTGGCTTTTTTCTTCGATGACCTTCATGCCACGACCACCGCCGCCGGCCGCGGCTTTTACAATCACCGGAAATCCAATTTTTTCGGCCTCTTTTAAAAGAGTCGCAAAATCTTGGTCCTCGCCGTTATAACCTGGGACAGTAGCTACACCACTGGCTTGAATGATTTTTTTAGCCTCAATTTTATCGCCCATTTTACGAATGGCTTCAGGACTGGGACCCACAAAAATAATATTTTTATCTTTTAATGCTTGGGCAAAGTCTGCATTTTCAGACAAGAATCCAAAACCAGGATGAACCGCATCCGCACCACAGGCGAGAGCTCCGTTCACATTTTTTTCGATAGAGAGGTAACTTTCTCCCACCGGACTATCACCAATACAAATCTGTTCATCGCTCAGGCGATAGGCCCTAGTCCCCACATCCGCTTTTGAATGAAGAAGAACAGAGACAATACCCAGTTCTTGGCAAGCTTGTATGATTCGTACAGCCACCTCTCCACGATTGGCTATGGCTAGTTTTTTAATCTCTCTCATTTCATTTTTCCGATCCATTGGGGTTTTCTCTTCTCTAAAAAGGACTGAAGTCCCTCTTGCCCTTCGGGACTCACACGCATACGAGCAATCAATTCGGTGGTGAGGTTTTTAAAATTTTGCTGTTGAGATAAATCGCCTAAAAGTTTTTTTGTGGCTCTTAAAGCTTCAGGACCATTTTTAAGGATTTTTTCAATCCACTCGTTGAGCAAAGAATCAACCTTGTCAGTCGCCACAACCTCATGAACAAGACCCATTAAAAGTGCTTTTTGGGCATCAAAAATTTCAGCCGTCAGAAAGTAACGATAAAGATCCGAACGCGAAAGTTTATCGGCCACAAACGAGCTAATCACAGCAGGGGCTAAACCCAGCTTCACTTCACTAAAAGAGAGTTTTGTATCTTCAACGGCAATGGTCATATCAGAGGCCGCAACAAGGCCAACACCCCCACCCATAGCATGACCATGGATCACACAAAGGGTTGGAACTGGTATTTTTTTAAAAGCTTCAAACATTTCATAAAGCTTTTGCGCATCTTTAAGATTTTCTGCCTGAGTGTACTTCGCCATGGATTTCATCCAAGTCAAATCGCCTCCGGCACAAAAACTCTCTCCTTCGCCCCTTAAGACAACAAGACGTAAATTTGTATCGGTTTGTAATTGCTGGCAGGCCTTTGTGATCTCTTCGATCATTTCAGCATTAAAGGCGTTTCGAACTTCTGGTCGATTGAGTCTCAGTGTTGCGACAAATTGGTTTTGTGTGAGTGTGATTGTTTTCATATCTATCCTACATTCTAAAGACACCCTGCTCGGCGTCTCCCCACTTTTTATTGAGTGATGCTTTTAATCCTAAGGCCAAAACCATTCGAGTGTCTTTAGGGTCAATGATGCCATCATCCCACAGGCGGGCCGTCGAATAATAGGCGGAACTTTCTTTTTCGTATTTATCAAGTATGGGTTTTTTAAATTCGTTTTGTTCTTTAAGGCTCATTTCTTTATTTTGCATGGCCATTTGATCCATCTTTACGGTGCAAAGAACATTGGCGGCTTGCTCGCCACCCATGACC
>CAYMBT010000228.1:0-2578 GCA_964388755.1 uncultured Pseudobdellovibrionaceae bacterium
ACATGTTATCTCTCCTATTTCAGCGTCTTAATAAATTCGATAACCGCAGTTACTTGGTCATCGTCCAATTGCCCCTGATAGGCGGGCATCTGGTTCGGGGCATAGCCCTTCACGATTTTAGCATTAGGATTTAAAATGGATTCTTTAATATAGTTGTCATCAGCGACCACAGATGGACCTTCTGCAAATTCACGCTGCATTCCGTAAAGACCTTTCCAAGTAGGACCTACGACTTTTGATCCATCAAGGCTGTGGCAACCAATACAATTTCTAGATTTGTAAATTTCTTTACCCTGATCAGCCAGTGACATTTCTTTAGGACCACCACTATCATCACCAATGACCCAGTTATTGAAAGCCAATTCATCAACGACCTCAACTGTACCAAGCATGTTCGAATGACCTGTGCCGCAGTACTCAGTACAAAAAATATAGAATTTTCCTTTTTTTGTGGGAGTAAAACTCAGCTGGGTGTAGCGACCAGGAACAATATCTTGTTTCACGCGGAAGGCAGGCACAAAGAAACTATGAAGGACAGCTCGATCCTTTTTAGCATCAGGGTTCACTTTTTGAGATGTCATAATCAAGCGAACAGATTTATTAAGAGGAACAACCATGTTGGCCGGGATCTTTTGGCCAGCATCACCCACGTCAGAAGAAACTTTAAGACCATTTTTATAAATAAATTCCCAGTCCCACTTTTTAGCAACAACATGGATCTCCATAGAGTCTTCAGGCATATGTCGCATGTCTAAATAAATTTTTGTTCCCCATGCAAAACAAATCATGAAAATCACAAAAGGGATAAAAGACCAAATAAACTCGAGGGTATGATCATGGGTAATATAAGCCGTTTTGTCGTTGGCACTTCGGCGACGGTATTTGTTGATAAAGTAAGCAAGGCCACCCATCAAAATGACAAAAGATATAAGACTGGATATTAACAAAAACCCATAAAGAGAATCGACGTTTTCAGCGATCTCTGTCGCTGCAGGAGGCATAAAAGATTTGGCATGAGCTGACGGAATCCACCACATTATAAAATTCTCCTTATTCCTAAACGATACAAACTAAAAACAAGTTCATCACACTGTCTTGCTTGATTTCCACCAAAATTGGCCAAGCCAAGCAAGAAGGAGCAATAATACGAGTCCAGCAAAACCTCTTAAAATATTCATGATGTAAAAGGAATATTTATTCCCTTTTGGATCATAACGAAAGCAAAAAAGCGCAAAATGATCCGTGAAAGTTCCAATCATTCCTTTTGAGGCCTCGATCACCGAAAGACGAAAAGTCTTTGGTTCAAAGTAGACTCCATGAAGATACCTAGAAATTTGACCCTGAGGTGTCGAGATAATAGCCGCTGACGCGTGTGCCCATTCGTTGGCTTGCTCGTCCCATTGAAATTTAAAGCCCACGGTCTCTGATAATATTTTAATTTGATCTTCAGCCGCCGTGAGAAAATGGATTCCACCAGATTCTTGAGTAAAATTCGGCAAAAATTCGCTGAGATAATTTTCTTTTTTAGCCGCGGCAAGATCAGAGTCTTCTCGAGCATCAATGCTCACCGCCAGAAATTCAAAATCTTCACCAGGCTTTAGACCCAATTCCGAGAACACTTCAAAAACGCCTTTAAGATGAAGATTACATAAACTAGGGCAGGAATAATAAACCAGGCTTAAAATAATGGGTTTTTTGTCGTTATAAAAAGAAGAAAGCAGAACCTTTTGACCTTGATCGTTGGTTAATTCAACTTGTGAGGGCAAAGCAGAATTGAGCTTTTCGTCGATACCGACGTTTTCAAGATTTTTAGGTAATTCATTTTGAGGCCCACCTTCAGTACTTGGAAGGTAAGCATGAGTGAGGCCCGACATGAGGACAATGAACAACAGCTTTATGAACAAAATACACCTTTAAATTTCATGCATAAGGTCGACACTTTTTTGAGCGACCCATTAAAAAACAAAAATCTTTAATAAAGACTTTTTACTCGGCCGCCTCGGGGCTACTTGTCGCCTCTTGCGTCGGCTGTTCTGTGGGCGGTTGAATCTCTTTAAGATCAACTCCCGAGTGGATAAAAGCCACATAAACAAAAAAGGCAAGAGTCAGAACCATTGAAAACGAAAAAGCAAGCATTCCGCCGCGATTGTAATCTGCATAATTATAATTTTGGGACATAGAGAACTCCCTTTATATATTTCTTGTGTCAGGCTATTAGTTCTCATTTTGCAACATTGAAAGCAAGTGGTTTTGCTTTTAAAAGCCTCATTTCTAGACAACTCTGCATTTGTAAAACGGATTGATATTTCCCGATTTAAGTTCAACGAAGGACATCTTATTTAATTTGAGCCCCCACGCTGCACCATTTTAAAAGAATATACTGTTGTTATGGGGTTAATGGGGCTTTCGCCGAGATTCACCCCACTCAGGTTCTTATGGCCAATTTGGAGCACTTGGGTGATAATCAAATAATGAAGTTTTTTATGCTTATTTTACTGATCCTGGTCACCTCGTGCCAAGGGTCTCAAAAAAAACAAAATGAATTTGAAGGAATTGAAGGCGCTGAAGGCGCTGGCAG
>CAYMBT010000228.1:2588-4413 GCA_964388755.1 uncultured Pseudobdellovibrionaceae bacterium
TTAAAAAAAGTAGAAATTACAGATGAGTTACTTGAAGACATTGAAATTGGAATGGTTAAGGCTGATGTCATTGCCCTGGCCGGAGCACCCTACTGGTCGGACCGCCAAGACGGACAAGATCGATGGATTTATTACCTCACACCCGATGACATAAAAAGCGAGCGCGTTGTCTATTTTGAAAATGGCGCTGTGGTCTCTAAAGGCCTTCGAAGAAAGCCCGTTCTATCGGCTGAAGAAATGGATGATCTTAAAACCAACAAAAAAGAATATATTCATAAACGAGCCTACAGCGACGACGAACTCAGAAAGCTTTTAAAAGACGAAGTCAAAAAATCAAAAAAACAACGCAAAGAAAACTTCGAAAAAATATAATTTTATTTTTCCAGGCGCACTCGCGAACGCTTTCTCAGATAAACGTCGGCTTCGCGCTCCTTTTTTTTCTTTTCTTTAAGCTCCACAATTTTTTCGACTTGGACGAGTTCGGCTTTTTTTTCTTCAGGCAATTGAAAACTCGCATACTTGAGTTGAACTTTGAGCAGCAGTTCATCGAGTTCGGCACTGATGGGACTAAACTTATTTTTTGGATTTCCCTTAGCCTTTGGATCAAACTGAATATTTTCTAGAAGGGCGGCCTTTTCTGGATGCATGGATTTTATGTGCGCGCGTTCAGTGTCCATTATTTTTCTTAAGGTAATCAGTTCAGTATGGATATCTACGATTCTTTGCAAGGTCTCTTCGATACGGTAGCGATCATGGGTGCCTTTTTTCTTTTCCACTAAAACTTCAAGCTCTTGCTGGTGTTTAAAGATTTCTCGCTCGGTATTGCTCAATGTCTTTTGATGCTCAACCCATGGCTCTGCCAAAATTGGTTTTAAAACAAAAAGACTGACAATGATTGCAACACTTGCCCTTGATGCCAAGATGGCCATTATTTTAAATAAACCCATTGTCTGCTCCGCCACCTGAGGGCTCATCATTTTCATTTTTAAGCGCTAATTTATTTTCTACGTCGGCTTCAGGCTCTGTCATCACCACTCTTTTTTGCTTCCAGCTGACTTTTAAATTAAAGTACTGCAATTGTTCTGCAATTCTTTTAGCCTTAATGGGATTGAGGTTGGGAATAAGAACTTCGCCATTTTTTATTTTTTTTAAAATTTCGTGATGATTGAGTTTGAGTTTTGGATCAAGCAATACCATCTTAAACGAATCCTTAAGATCTTTTGAATCCAACTGAGAAATCATTAAATCATAAAGAAGCTCGCCATTATTAAGACTTGAATCTTCAGAGTTTGCAAATTCAGTTATGTCCACCGGAACACTGTCAGGTAAACTGGATAAATCGAGATTATTTTCAGAGACAAATGATGGATTTTCGAAATCAGGCTCTGCTGATTCAAACTCTGAACGAGATACAAAGCTTTCTTGATCGTTTTCAGATTCGACATTTTCTTCTAAAGATTCTTCAGTATCGGATGAAAACTCAGCTTGATAGTTATTGTCTTCAAACCCGACATCCTGATTTGATGTCGAACTTGCAAAAGCATGGTCATCTTCAAGGGGTTCGATGTTTTCAGGCGAGTACTCAAAATCAACTTCCACACCGGGTTCATCATGTTGATTGGTTAAATTGGTTTCAACTTGCGAATGGGAGTCCGCTAAATCATTGAGACTTTCTTGGGTGTGCGACTCTTCTATAGGATCATGGGCTGGAGCTTCATTGGTGCCAACTCTCACCTGACCTGAGAAATCAATCATCAGTACCGCATTACACTGACTGCAAGTCACCATACCAAAGTCTTGATTAAGTGTTGCATCACAGGCCGGA
>CAYMBT010000229.1:0-4411 GCA_964388755.1 uncultured Pseudobdellovibrionaceae bacterium
TGTACTCGGCCATAACGGTTTTAAAATCGACTTCAGGTTGATACACTTCACGGTGACTCATTCGTTGTTCTGGCTTTTGAAATCCAAAACTTAAATTCACCACCTCGGCTTGAACCAAATCATCCACAAAAACTTCTAATTCTTGATAATTAAATTTTGTGACAAAAGCCAGTAAACAATCCTGACTGAGCTCTTTACAAGCAATGTGACTGACGTCTCGCGAATGACCTAAATCATCATTCATCTCTTCGACTTCAATCATAAGAAGTTTGCTGTGCCCTATTGATGAAAAGAAAATAATAGAAAGAATAATAAAACGAAATAGCATTTCTGCCCCCCAAAAAAAATTGATCCCCTGATTTATTTTTTTTAACCATCCTGGTTATAAAAAAAGTAAATATAAATTAATAAAGTATGAGTAGTTCGGATTCTATTCAGTGTTAAACACGGGCTAATCAGTTGAAAATTTTTCTATGATTTGGATCGATAACCAAAGCCCTGCTAATTGAGACCTCGAGTCATTTTTATGGTTCAAGCTTAAAGAGTGCTGTTTGAATCAAAACTAAAAGCCCTTGGCAAAAAATCTTTAAGACCTAAAGAGACTGTGATGTTTTTTGTATCCCCCAGATAAATCTTAAAATCTGGCTTTGTAAACTCGCTTAAGACTTGTAAACACATGCCACACGGCGGGATGGGACTTTGACCATTAAAGCTTGAAATTATAACAATAAATTCGGGTTTAAATTTTATCCCCCACTGTGACCGGCCAGAAACAATGGCAGATCTTTCGGCACAAATAGTGGCCCCAAAACTGCCATTTTCAACGTTCACCCCAGGGATATACTGATCCATACCTTTGAGTTTTATGACAGAGGCCACTTGCAATTGAGAATAGGGAGAGTAAGAGTTCTTTAAAACTTTCTGAGCCATGGTAAAGGCTTTTTTAACGTTTTTATCGATTTGCATAGGCTCTACTTTGTCTAATGGTGATTAACTTGTCTAGGCCATTATCGTGATTGGATCTAAACGCTATAACGCTTCTATTTTACATTTGACAACGCACGTTATAAATGAAAAACCATCTCCATGAATCAAAGCCAAATCATGAATCACTCTAAACGCTGGGATCGCTCTGGAATTGTGATTGCATTGATTTGTTTGTTTCATTGCCTAGCACTCCCTGTTCTGGTCATTTTTCTGCCCGTTTTTGAGTTTTGGATCAATAACACTTGGCTTGAGATTGTTTTGCTTATTCTTGCTCTCTCGGTGGGATTATTTTCTTTTACCAGTAGCTACTTTCGCCATCGAAAAAAACAACCCATTGTGATTGGTGGTCTTGGTCTTCTGTTTTTAGTGATTAGCCTCATCAAACTATTTATGTCCCAACCCCTTAAGACCTTAGAGCACAGCCACGGTGGTTCTTACAACTTAGACTATTTTTTAATCGCAGGTGGCTTACTACTTGTTTGGGGTCATATTTCAAACATTTATGCCTGCCACTGCTTGTGCGACCACAGCTGTCATGACGAAGAACACCAAGATCATATCAAAAACTAAATCATATGGATAATCATCCCCACAGACCAAACTCCCACTGATTTTTTAATAGTCACTTTAAGAGCCTTCGACAAATTTGACTTCCCCCTTTTTATAAATCGTTGCTACAATTGTGAATCATCGGGAGAACATCGTGGCTCATAGTTTATCATTTAGAAAAACAAAAATTGTTGCAACCATCGGCCCAGCCTCTTGGAGTACAGAAACCCTGACTCAACTGATCCAATCCGGCCTCAATGTGGCCCGACTTAATTTTAGCCACGGTGAATTTGAACAGCATAAAGACGTGGTTCAAAAAATACGTAAAATCTCAGAAGAACTTTTTGCACCGGTCGGTATCTTGCAAGACTTACAAGGCCCAAAGATTCGTATCACTGATTTTAAAGGAGAAAAGCAAGTCACCCGTGGAGACAAACTCACTTTGACTGATTCTCGCTCACCGGCCTCTGATAAAATTAAAGTGGATATCCCTGACCTTTATAAATACGTTCACCAAGGTCAGTCTATTTTTATTGATGATGGTATTATTGAACTTCGCGTTTTAAGCCTTAAAGATCGAGACATCAATTGCGAGGTCATTCATGGTGGCACAATTCGTCCTCGTAAAGGGGTTAATCTACCCGATGCAGATCTACCCATTGAAAGCATGACCGAAAAAGATATTACAGATCTAGAGATGGGTGCCCAGCTTGGTTTTGATTATGTGGCCTTAAGTTTTGTGCGCACAAGGGATGATCTTATAAAACTTAAAAAAAGACTTAAAGATCTTGGATCCAATGCCCGAGTGATTTCTAAAATAGAAAAAAAAGAAGCCATTGAAAATATAGAGGATATCATTGAAGAGTCTGACGGAATTATGATCGCTCGCGGTGACCTTTCGGTTGAAATTGGTCAGATCCATCTGCCTTTAGTGCAAAAAAGAATAATTGAACTTTGTAACCTCAAAGGAAAGCCTGTCATCACCGCCACCCAAATGCTCGATTCCATGCAAGTTAATTCTCGACCGACCCGAGCCGAGATCACTGATGTCGCTAATGCTGTGCTTGATGGCTCTGATGCCCTTATGCTCTCTGGCGAGACCGCTTTTGGTCAATATCCCGTTCGCTCTGTAGAAACCATGCACGAAATCATTGTGGAGGTTGAAAAACAGCCCCAAATTTATTACCGCTTTGATAACAGAAAACAACAACAGTTCACGGTTCCTGAGTCCATTGCCATTTCTGCAGTTCTTTGCGCCAAACAACTCAATGCTAAAACAATAGTGTGTATGTCGACGACTGGCAAAACAGCTCAAATGATTTCTAAGTATCGTCCAAAGGCCAAACTTGTTGCCGTCACCGCAAAGTCTGAAGCCCTTTGTAAGCTTGAACTTTGTTGGGGGGTTCAAACATTAAAGATCAGTCAGTATAAAGATACAGAAGATGCCATCTCTCAGATCGAAAAGTTATTGTTGGACACAAAAATTATTAAACCCGGAGACCATGTGGTTCTGACACTAGGACTCCCTGTAGCCCAAGGGCAAAAGACCAATGCTGTTCGTGTCTTTACCATCGGCCAGTCAGAAAAGACGGCTCAAAAAGACACTCCGCCTCGCCCGCTGCGTTTTATCCGTAATAAAAATTAATTGAAAATACTATTCAGTTAAAACGATTCTTTTTGGTATCACATTGTTTAGGGTGTGATACTCAAAGTGAGAAACGTTAACTGATGGGCTTTACATTTGGAGTGTGAAACTTGACGTGTGCGGATTGAATATACTTAATACTTAATACTTAATACTTAATACTTAATTTTGTCCCATTTCTATCGGAGTTAAAGATGTCTTTTCTATTTTATACAATAATTTTTCTCTCATTTGCCCACGATGATATTAAATCCATCCATTGCCAAAATGCTGAGAGCAAAATGAGTATTATCAAGTTAGAAAACAATAAATATAAAATTACTCTTCCAGACAATCGGTCTCTGGTTTACCCACAAAGCCCAGAGGTTAAAGATGTATGGAACCCTGACCTTAAGCAACTTTTTGACACCTATTCTTTTAAAAATAAAGATATCGATCTTATCGTCAGAAAACCTGAAACCAAGGGACCAGAGACGCAAACAAAACTCACTTACAAAACAAAAATTTATAATTGCCAGACCCAGTAAGGATAATTTTAACCGTGACTTTCATGATAGAGGACTTCTGTAATGACAAATATAAACTTAAGGTCGGCGACCCGATTAAGGTGATTGATGACAAGAACTCCCTTTGTTTGGTTGAAACTCTTAATTTAGATCAAGTCCTTATTCCAGAGAATTGTTTTGTGAGAATCGTCAAAGCCCAAAAAGAACTGATCCCTTCATTTTACAAAGCACTGACTCAGGTGGCTCAAGAAAAAATTTATCTTGAAATGATCGAGCCACCATCCTTTGAGGAAACTTCAAAGTACCAAGAGAGACTGATCCAAAAAAATCTTCCCGCTTTTTATGCCGTGGTCGAAAATCAGGTCATAGGATGGTGTGATATCACCCCTTTTAAAAACCCCCGTATGACCCACAGAGGAAGCCTTGGTATGGGAGTCTTAGCGGCCTATCGATCCAAAAAAATTGGACGAAATCTTCTTTTGCAAACTCTCAACCATGCTAAAAACTCTCATTTAGAAAAAATTGAACTTCATGTCTATACGAACAATACGAAGGCCATTGCACTTTATAAAAACCTGGGCTTTAAAGAATCTGGTTTGATTAAACACTACAGAAAGCTTGATCACATTTATTACGATGCAGTCTCTATGGAACTTTTTTTATAGGACTTAAATTTACTTGATACAGATCAACTTGTAGACCGCAAAGCCGTCCATCTGGGTAA
>CAYMBT010000230.1:0-4381 GCA_964388755.1 uncultured Pseudobdellovibrionaceae bacterium
CTCTTCGGCAAATTTCACCCAATCCAGCAGAAGAGATATCCCACTGACACCCACTGAATTTTCCCATGTGTATTCTGCGTTGACACCAACGTTACTTGAACTGATGAGGCTGGCCTCAGCACCAGTCCCCCGTTGTTTAGCATCAAGCCTAGAAAATAGAAATTGGGGTTGTAAGAAAAGTGTGTTTTCATTTTTTATGGATGAGGTCAGAGTTTGAAGACTTGCAGTGTCCCTCGTTTCAGTCGGGGGCTTGTACCAGTGACCTTTGTAATGTTTCTCGGGATCGATAAAATTTTTAAGTGTGATCTCGCTGACAATAATTTTTTCTTGGGGTTTTATCTCATGGGGCGAAATGATTCTTGGGTTTTCTTTATGAATCTCGTCAATAAATTTTGAAATTAAATTTTTAGGGACACCCAGGTTTTCTGCAAACTGCCACAAAGTCTGACCTTTATGAACTTCATAAATATACCAAGGTTTGACTTCCAGCCCTACAGAAGGCTCTTGGGCTCTCAATACTATTGAGAACAACTGCAAAAAGAAGAATATTAATATTAAATGCCTTTGAGCAATAAACATCGTGTCTCATAATCGGACAAAACTCTAAAAGCATGAACTCGATAGAGGTCTTGAAATTAAGGAGTTCTGATCATTGAGCCGATAAAAACCAATGGATATCTTTAAGACTAATCAATCAAAGCCATTGATTTTGATGTGTGTTTTGATGAGTTTAGTTCTTATCTCTTGTAAAAACCCTTTAGGTCAGACGGATTCAAGGGATGCAGATTTTTCTCCCGGCGGTGGGGGATCCAGCGGCGGTAGCATGAACCCCGTCGATACAACACCACCTGATCCGCCTTCTGCACTCAGTCTCAGTAGCCGTTGGGTGACCGGAGTTTTACCCAGCTTTTCACCGATTTTAAGTTGGGTGGTACCCAGTGAAGATTTTGATCAAAGTCTAGTCGCACTCGGTGCCACAATTGGTGGCCAAGAAGTAGTGCCTTTTCTAGTCAGTGACACTGATACCAATCATGTGTTTAGAAACTTAAACTTAAACCAGTGTGGCGTGACCTATTATCCCAGTGTCAAAGTTGTTGATGAAAATCGAAATGAATCAGCCGTTGTCTCTGACACTATTGGTTTTCGCTATGACAATACAAACCCATTGCCTGTGGGTTCAGTTGATATTGTCGGTTTTGATGGATCCTACACTCAAACAGTCACTGTGGACTGGTCCGCCCAAGCGGGAAGTGATAACTGTGGGATCAGTCACTACCAAATTGCTGTCGGTTATGATGCTGCAACCAATGGTTTAGAGAGCTCAGATCTTAACAATGTGATTGATTGGACTGATGTTCCAGGTGGAGCACTGACCAGTCAGTATCAAATACAAGATGGGGTTGATGGTTTTTCTTTTAATTCAGTTTTGGATAGAGAGTATTTTTTCTCAATTCGTGTAGTTGATGAGGCTGGACTGATTTCAAATACCACCACATCAAACGGTTGGTACACTTTTCATCCCAGTCAAATTCCAAATCTCAGTGTTTGGCTCGATAGCTCTGATCCCAGTCAACTTTTTCAAAACTCAACTTGTACGACTCCGGCCAGCAGTGTCACCAACCCGGTTGGATGTTGGCGAGATAAAAGTGGACAAAATAACCATGCTCTTCAAGCCACTGCGGGTTTTAGACCATTGATTGGTGTTAATGCCGTTGATTTTGATGGGGTTGATGATTTTTTGGGTGTATCAACAAAAAACTATACCAATGCTAGCAATCTCTCCATCGTTAGTCTTTTCCAAGCTGAAGTTCAAAGTACCAATGCGGCTTCTTGCTGTAGACCCTTAGTCAGTTTTACCACCAATTCTCCAGGACTCTACCCGTGGGTTGGTTTAACTCGTGGTAACCTTGTGCCATTTAACAATCTATTTCATGGCTGGAATGGGGTAGGCCTTGCTTATACACCGACTGTCGCTGGAGAGAGGATTATGGTTTCAGCCACCCATGATGGTACAAATGCACTTTGGAATGCCTATTCCTTCGGAGTTCAACAAGTCACTGATTACTCAATCGTTAACTATACGGCCACCCAACTCAATATCGCTGGAGATTCATCCAACGCCTCAAGAAGGCTTCACGGAGAAGTCTTTGAAGTTGTTATTGTTGATCGTGTGATTACCACTCTTGAACGGGAAAAGCTTGAAGGCTATATCGCTTGCAAATACGCCACTCGAGACCAATTGGATAGCACCCACCCCTATTATGACTTGGTTGGAGCTAATCAAGCGGGCTGTCCGTAACCCATTTCAAACAAATCTAATGGGTGTTGAGTTGCTTTGTGTGATTGTGTGCTCAATTCCATTTTAAACAACAAATAACAAAATTTTATTTTTTGCAGTCTAAGACTTATTGCAAAAATAGTAATCGCAGAAGAGAGAGATTAAGACTTAAAAAAAGAACTCCATAGATCAGAAAAAAAAGTTGTTGTCTGTTCAGATCAAACCCCATTTTTTTTATTAAATTTTGGGTAAAATGCCCTTCTAGCTCAATGGATTTATTTTTTTTCTCAAGACGGTGTTGCCACTGGGTGAGGACGCATTGGTTATTATTGACCTTCCATTGAAAAACAGTCAAAACAATGGCCACAATATGAAAAACTAAATAAGCCTTAGAGATTAAAAAACCAAACACCAGAAATAAAATCGCACTGAAATGGGTTAAAGATATTAATTTTGCAAAAAATGATCTGAACTTCATTGAATAACAATTTTTTTAAGCGGCAACATCTCGCCCGCTCTTATGGGTTGGTCAATTTTTTCTTGCAGGCCAACTGGGCAGTGCCAAAAAGGGGAGTGAGCACAGTAAAAATTGGTGGTTTGATTAAAATCAAGTTCAACAGTCTGCTGATCTTTTTTGGGATCAATTTTAACAGAGAGTTCTCTGCCACCTGCGTAGGTTTCTTTGGGGGCGGTTTGATCCACAAAAATAACTGCCACTTGGTTTTGCTCAGTCAAATTGTCTTGCCAACTGTAAGCGGATAAAACGATCTCTTTTTTTTGGTCAACAAAACTGATGTGACCTATCTTTTTAACTTCAGCAGGTTCATCTTGCACAGTTTTGTAGCTTATGACTTTCTCTGGAGTCCTTTTAAAAACGCCCTTTATCTTCAGGGATGGGTTGTAATCAAAATAACGAAAGCCCGAAAAGTTTTTAATTTGTTCTGGGTTATAAAGGTAGGCCCACATTTTTTTGGTTCTACTACCAAATACCACTTCAGCGATCATTCCACTTGGCATTTCAAAGTGACGACGTTTTTTATCTTTTTGTTCAGAGAGATAAGCCAAAGTTTGATCATTGACGGAAAGTCGAATTTGATCACCCATATGCTCGGCTTTGGCATAGAATTTTTTGGGCTGTTGTTTAACCCATTTTATATTTTTTGGGTTTGAATCATTGATCAAATAAAGAGTTTGACCTTGTGGCGCACTTTCTAAGAAGTAGGCATTGAGAAACGAAGTTTTATGACTCTCGTGATGACTTTGCCTTTTATCTTTCCAAGCCTCCCAGTCACTACTGGCTATGGCAACACTCCAAAATAATAAAGAGCAAAGAATCATAATTTTTTCCTTAGGGATCAAAGATATTGAAAGGTTTTTTTGACCCAATTTCGTTTCTTAAAGACCAGATTGTAAACTCAATAAATTGACCCATCAACCCAATCTTTTTATTTACAGCACAGAACTTTGAGCCATAGGGCAGCAATTCTCTTCTTTGATTATAGTTTTGATTACCGAGCTAAAAATGCTAGTATTTTCAGAAAATTATTGTTTGGCTCAAAGGAGAACCGATGATTAAGGATGTTGATTTTTATCTACACGAACTGGAAGTGACACTTAAAGAAATCACTTCGACCAGTTCTGGCCGCAGAACTTTTATCAAAGCCCTTCCTTTTTTACTGGCGGCCTGCGCATCGACCCCCAAAACCCGTTATAGAGAAGGGGATAATACTGGACAAGAGGCTTCTCTTACCGTTGATCAAGAAAAAAAAATGACGGCTGAAGTTTTACCAAAAATGCAAAAAGATTATCCAAGACTTAATGACCCCCAAATGCAGTCTTACATTTCGCAATTGGGTCAAAAATTGGTGAATGCCAACCGTTTGAATAATAATCCTTATAGCTATAATTTTAGTGTGGTGGACGTCAATTATGTGAATGCCTTTGCACTACCGGCAGGCACTGTTTTTATCACAACACCTTTGATAGCCATGGCCGATTCTGAAGCCGAATTGGCTGGAGTCATCGGACATGAGGTCGGCCATATTCAGGCCCGTCACTCGGCCGAAAGAATGTTTGCTGCCGAAAAAGCACAAAGTAAAAGTT
>CAYMBT010000231.1:0-4346 GCA_964388755.1 uncultured Pseudobdellovibrionaceae bacterium
CAGATGCCACGGGCCACGGAGTTCCAGCAGCCCTTCTCACAAGTGCGGCTCGTGCCGTTGCTTCGGTGATCGAAGGAATTGAAAACATAACACCAGGAAAAGCTTTAGAGATGATGAATAAAGCCATTTATTCGACCTCAAAAGGTCAAATGATGATGACTTTTTTTATTGCAAGTATTGATCTTGAAAAACAGATTCTGACCTATTCCAACGCCAGCCATGATCCGCCTTTTTTTCTGAGCCATGAAATTGAGGGGAAACCAAAACGAAAAGATTATCTTCCTTTGATGGAAGTCAATAATCCTCGATTAGGTGAAAATCCAAATTCCACCTATAAAAATTTTGAGATGAAGATCACCGAAGGTGATAAGATTATCTTTTATACAGATGGTGTTTTTGATGTAAAAAATCCTTCGGGTGAGTTGTGGGGAGAAAGACGCTTTCTTAAATCCATGGCCAATATTCAATCCACCGATGTCGATCAACTTGTAAATAGTATTTTTAGTGAAATTGGTGAATTTAGACACGATACCCCCCTTGATGATGATGTGACATTGGTTCTAGTAGAGTATGACAACAAGAAGGCTGCGTGATGAGTAAGAAGGTCATATATTTAAAAGATTATATTAAAGGTGTCGACGGAACTCTTGATGATAAAGTCGTCGTAGGTTCAGACATTAGACCCGGCCAAGCTGTAAATCTTGCTGTGCTTCACGATAATATTCAAGTCGTGACCAATGGATTTGATGAGTATCGAGTCATTCGAATTAAAGATGATATAACAAAGTTTTTTGAAAACCCAGGCGAGTGTCTGATCGAAGTCAAAGAGGACGAGGATCAAAGATTTCAACAGAAATTTTTTGCCAATTCAAAAAAGACAGATTTTCTTTTGCAAGTTGAACAATTTTTAAAGCCCACAGAATTTCGTAAAGTCAGAGACGATATTTATTTGATCGCTGATGAGCTATTTACTAATTTCTCAAAATCAGCAAAAGATCCCAATGTTTCTATGAGTTTTGGTATTGATGCCAATCAAGAAACAGTTGTGATCTATTGTAAAGATTCATTTGGAACTCTTAAATCAAAAGTGATGCTTGAGAATATGCAGCGCTGTTTTGCAAAGGGTATCAAGAACGCTATCAAGTCTAACGAAGAAGTGGGCGCTGGTATAGGAAGTTTTTTAATTTATACTTTAGGAGTCGGGATGGCTATTACTGTTGATCCTGGCAAAGGATCATTGGTTCTTGTTTGGATGCCTAAAAACATTCATCATGAAGACCGAATAGATCTTAATAAAAGTTTACTGATCATCGAAGCTAAGGAGTCATAAATGTCTTTTCAAATCACCAGAGAAACTAAAGAAGGCCATCAACTTATCCGTTTTTCAGGTCAAGTCGATGAAGAAGCGAAGTTCCCTGAAAAGAGTGATCTCGGCGCAAAAGTTTTTATTGATCTTGCTGGAGTCACCGCAATTAACTCGATCGGAATCAGATCTTGGATTTTGTGGTTTTCACAGTACCCAAACACACATTTTACTTTTCTCAATTCTCCAAAAGCCCTTGTCATGCAAATGAACATGGTTGAAGGATTTTTGCCAGAGCAAGCCGAAGTGTTATCTATGCAAGTTCCATTTTACTGTGAAACCTGTGACGAAGAAAAAGATGTTCTTTTTGAGCTTGGTAAGCAAGTTAAAGTCTCTGGAGACTCTGTAAAGCTCGATTATAAAAAATCAGAGATCTGTAAGCCCGATTGTGAAATCGAGTTGGATGTCACAGAGAGCAAGTTCTTTCGCTTTCTTTTTAATAAAAATTCAAAAGCGGCCTAAAAAAGCTTTTAAGCTTTTTTAGACTCGTTTCTCAGTTCTCGTCTTAAAATTTTGCCCACATTCGTTTTAGGCAATTCATCACGAAATTCGATGGCTCGAGGAAGTTTATAATTGGTCAGGGATTTTTTGGCATGGGCCAGAAGCTCTTCTGGGCTGACCTCAGACTTTTTGACCACAAATATTTTCACAGCTTCTCCGGATTTGTCGTCGGGGATACCAACTGCTGCGACTTCGAGCACGGCGGGGTGACTGGCCATCACATCTTCGATTTCGTTGGGGTAAACATTAAAGCCAGAGACTAAAATCATATCTTTTTTACGATCAACAATTTTAAAAAAGCCATCTTTTTGCATCACTGCAATGTCGCCCGTGTGAAGCCATCCGTCCTTAATAACACCAGCCGTTTCTTCGGGTTTTTGCCAGTAACCTTGCATGATCTGTGGCCCTTTAGAGCAAAGCTCACCGGATTCGCCTTCGGCAACAACTTTTCCATCATCATCAACAAGTTTAACTTCGGTATTGGGTAAGGGGATTCCAATGGTGCCCCGTTGCTCTGTTCCGTCCACGGGATTACAAGTTATAACAGGTGACGCTTCAGTGAGACCATAACCTTCAATCACCTGTGAGCCCGTCACCTCTTGCCATCTTTTAGCGACACTGTCTTGCAGAGCCATGGCGCCTGCGACAGACAATTTAAGGGTTGAAAAATTAAGAGATGCAAAATCCTTATTATTAAGAAGGGCATTGTAGAGTGTATTCACCCCAGTCATGACAGTGAAGGGGTATTTTTTAAGTGTTTTTATAAAATCAGGTATGTCTCTAGGATTAGTAATAAGAATATTTTGTGAACCATAGCACATCAGAGCGAGACAATTTACCGTTAATGAAAATATATGGTAAAGGGGAAGTGGGGTGATCACAATCTCTTCGCCTTCTTTAAACTTGGGCGACATCCATGCAAAAATCTGATTCATGTTAGCCAGAATATTTCCGTGGGTCAGAACAGCCCCCTTAGAGACCCCAGTGGTTCCGCCAGTGTATTGTAAAAAAGCAATATCATTAATTTGTGAGTTGATCGGTTTGTACTGGTAGGACTTACCCTCTTCAATGGTGAGTAAAAAACTTTTAGCCTTTGGAATACTGTAGGCCGGAACCATTTTTTTTATGTATTTAACAACATTGTTAACAAGAAGCTTTTTGAAAGTGGGAAAGAGATCACCAATTTCTGTGACCACCACATGTTCGATGGACGTTTTAGGTAAAATCTTTTCAAGCAAATGGGCGAAGTTGGCTAAAATGACAATGGCTTTAGCCCCAGAGTCGTTAAATTGGTGGAGCATTTCACGCTCGGTGTAGAGCGGATTGGTATTGACGACGACAAGTCCTGCTTTAAGTGCCCCAAACAAAGCCACTGGATACTGCAACACATTGGGCATCTGTAGAGCGATTCGATCCCCTTTTTGAAGTTTACATTTGTGAACCAAATAGTTGGCAAAATCATCAGAGAGGCGATCGACTTGCTGATAATTGAGTGTCACATCCATATTGGTAAAAGCCGGTCGATCGCTGTATTTTTTGACAGTTCGAGTAAGTAGCTCAACGATGGATGGGTAATTGTGAACGTCAATATTTTCAGGAATGCCTTTAGGGTATTGCTGGTGCCAAACCGCCATGATGATATCTCCTTGTCGTTGAATCATCATATTGTCATAAGGCATTGAGGCTGTCTACGAATAGATCATAAAACCCATGGATTAAAATACTAAAAAAGTTCGATTGTTCTGCTCGAAATTATTGATAAGAGTTATTAATATCGATTGAGTTTTAAAAATTAATCTTCCAGAGCTGTGACTTCTTGCTCGTCAATTTGAAAATCATCCCGTACCTTTTGATATTCGGCGAGTTCTGCAGGGTCTAAGCCGCGATTATTAATCTGAATCACTTCAGTTCCTCGCTCGGTCCACTCGTCGGCGCGGTCAAAAGTCTCCATATTATCCACAAGTTTGTGTTTGTTATAGTCAGCATTAGACTGCATCATAGCTTGTTGTAACAAGACGGCTGATTCTTCGGGGTTTCTTGCAAGGGCTGTTTGACAAAGTGTTTGGACCAAAAAAAACAAAGCCAAAATTTTAATGAAATTCATAATGAACCTCCCCCGTATTAAGAGTCTAATTAGCAAAAACCCCGCCACCTGAGCTCAAAAATAAGTGTAGCAAAATGAGAATTTTGTATGATCATCAAACAGCTGTCTGTTGAGCTCTAACCATTAAGCCTTAATTTTTTGCAATTCGTGGATGAAGTGTGTGTTTTTAGCGCTGATTTTGCTCTTGTTAAATTAAATAAATCATGATCTCTTTATGGATGTTCTTGTTCAGTGTTAATTTAAAAAACCTAACCAAGAACAGTTGATAGAAGTAACAAACCAATCTCTTTTCGAGGAGTTTAACTATGAAACACTTACTGATTTTTTGCTTCGCACTCACCCTCATTTCATGTGCGAGCAATCCCCATAAAGCCAAAG
>CAYMBT010000232.1:0-4317 GCA_964388755.1 uncultured Pseudobdellovibrionaceae bacterium
CTCTCTTTTAGTGTGGGCGTGATCTCTGGTAAGGGTTGGAGCGACCGTGATTACCGAGTGAAGTTTATCGAGCAAGACTCACACGTTAAAGACGCCATGGATGACGAGTCTGAAGCCCTAGGGGATGAGATCTCAGAAAAAGAAGTTGAGCTTCTGACCCAAAAAGCATTGGCTGAAGCCAAAGCCATTGACCCCAATCTTGAGGTCATGAAAAAAAATCTGGCGTCTGTCAGTGCTGAAAGTGATGCGCCAACCACCGCATTGTCTGAAGAAGAAATTTCTTTAAGTGCGGATGAAAAATTAGCTTTGAATAAGTTTGCTGAGCAAAATTTGGGTCTTAAAAAATCGAACCTACAAAAAAATAAAAAATCACCCCAACAAAGAGAAGTTTCTAGCTTACCGCCACAACCCACAATTCCGGCACCCGCTCAGATTGAATACACTGTGCAAGTCGCGGCCTATAAAACGATAAATGAAGCCGAAAATCATTCACAAAAACTGATCGACAAAGGTTTTCCGGCGTTTCCGGTGAAGGCTTTGATTGATGGCCAAGAATGGTATCGCGTCAGTATCGGAAGTTTTAAAAATAAAGCCCAAGCCTTGAACTACGAAAAATCACTTAAAAAACAGTCCATGGTTAAAAGCACTTTTGTGCAAAAAATCACCCGCTCTCTCGAGCAATAAAACTCTTGCCGAAATAGGTTAGAGTTTAGGATACACCCTAGACTCTGCCCCACTTTTATTATAAGACTTGCGGATGAATTCAATCCATCCTGACTCTATTTTATTAAGCCTCAATGAACCGCAAAGAGAGGCTGTTCTTGATTTTGACAATCCACTTTTAGTTCTTGCAGGTGCTGGTTCTGGAAAAACAAAAATGCTGACCAGTAAAATTGCTTACGGTTTGCAAAAAGACTTTTTTGGTCCCCAATCTTTTTTAGCTGTCACCTTTACCAATAAAGCCGCCGGAGAAATGAAAAATCGCATCACTCAGATGGTGGGCGGACAAAATTTGAATCAAGCATGGATTGCCACCTTTCACTCGTTTGGTAACCGCCTTTTAAGGCTCTATGCGCCTCGCCTGGGCTACACCAGCGACTTTACAATCTTTGATAGCGCCGACCAGATCTCTCTTGTCAAAGGGCTTTTAAAAAACTTTCGTTTTGATAATAGCTCTGTCAACGCTCGCAAAGTGGCCCGAGAGATCCAAGGCTTTAAATCGGATCTCACCGCTCAAAAAGATCCTGATTCTTATTTTTTTACTCCCATCACTCGACAAATTTACCCGGCCTATGAACTGGAACTTAAAAAGCTCAATGCCTTTGATTTTTCAGATCTACTTTTAAAAACTTATTTTTTACTTAAAAAGAATCCCGATATCGCCGAGCAGCTTCAGCAGCAATTTAATTATATTCTGGTGGATGAGTATCAAGACACCAATCTTCTTCAATATGAAACTTTAAAACTATTAAGCCATAATAAAAAAAATATTTGTGCTGTGGGTGATGAAGATCAATCCATCTACTCTTGGCGCGGAGCCCACATATTTAATATCCTGAATTTCGATAAAGATTTTCAAGGGGCACAAGTGATTAAGCTTGAGCAAAATTATCGATCCACCAAAAACATTATTGGTGCTGCGAGTGCTGTTATTGCTAACAACACCCAAAGAAAAGGTAAAACACTTTTCACTGAAAACGATGTGGGATCATTGATCGAAATTTTAGAAAGCCCGACCGAATATGATGAAGCCCTAACGATCAGCCACCATATTCAAAAGCTGATTCAAAGTGGTCAGTACAAATACTCTGACATTGCTATTTTTTATCGTACCAATGCCCAGTCCCGCGTTCTCGAAGAAAAGTTAAGAAATTTTGCTATACCCTATAAAATTTTTGGTGGTCTCAAGTTTTATGATCGCAAAGAGATCAAAGACATTAACGCCTATATGCGTTTAGTGGTGAATCCTAAAGATGATGTTTCTTTTAAGCGAGTGATCAATTCACCCGCCCGAGGTTTAGGTAAAACCACAACAGATAAAATAGAAGTGTTTGCTAGAGAAAATAATTTCTCTCTGATTGAAGCTTGTATTGAACTGATTGATAGCGGCGGCTTACCAGCAAGAACACTTTCAAAGCTACAATCTTTTTTAGATGTACTGAGTCAGCTGCGAGACAGTTGTTTGCAAAGTGAGCTGCCAGAGTTTTATCAAGATCTTCTTAAAATAACAGGTTACTTAAAAAGTCTTGAAGATGAAGATTCTATCGAAGCTCAATCAAGAATCCAAAACTTAGAAGAATTTGGTAACGCTATCGCCAGGTACCTTGAACTCTACCCCACTGAAACCCATATCACTCAATTTTTACATCACATGGCCCTTGTGTCTGATGCCGAGACCAATGAAGACAGTGTTGATTTCGTAACACTTATGACACTTCATATTGCTAAAGGTTTAGAGTATCCGGTTGTGTTTGTAGCGGGACTTGAAGAGGGCTTATTTCCACATACGGCTTCTATGGATGACTCAGATCCTGCTGATATGGAACTTGAAGAAGAACGACGTTTATTTTATGTGGGCATGACCCGTGCTGAAGAAAAACTTTATTTAACCTACGCTTTACAAAGAAAAGTTTGGGGACAAAATCAGTATCAAGCCGCCAGTCGTTTTTTAAAAGAAATCCCTTCTGAATTTTTAAAGACTCCTTTGGCTAAAAAGGGACCGCGCTTTTTAGACACATATGCAACAGCAAGCCTTGATCATTATTCTAAGGCCAGTGAGCTCGCTAATCCATTTCCGGATTATGAATCAGGTGAAAGTGCGCTCTCTAACACCTCACCCTACCGCAAAGGTCGACGGGTCTATCATCCCCACTTTGGGTCTGGAGTCATTCATCAAGTTGAGGGTCAGGGCAGTAAAGAAAAGATCAGTGTTTTGTTTGACGATCGTACTCTTAAGAAATTTTTATCTCAGTACGCTAATCTTGAGCTCAATTGATTTTTTAAAGACGCTAGAGGTTATGATTCAACCCATTGCCATTCATGTATGATTTTGGTTTTTGATCAATTTGTTGTTGATTCATGTGCATGTTCTCTCACAGAATAGGAGCATGTACGCGACATGGAATGCACTCAAACGATGGCCATTATTTTCTCACCTCCGGGGCCTCATCGTTTTATTTTTACTGCTCCCCATATCAACCCTGTCTGCTGAAACAGAAGAAAGAAAGCTGATTGCCAGTATCTACCTTTCTGAAACATTTCTCAATGAGCAGATTGCTATTCACATGGGCACATCGGAATTGGTGAAGAGCTTGAAGCTGGACATGAATACCGAGGGCAACAACCTCAGGGTCAATGGTCTTTTACAGATTCCTTTTGATGATTTTGAGACCATGGGAATTGATCCCAAGATGACTCAATTTCGCTTTCAAATGAGTGTTCAACCAAGAATTAATGAAGAGGGATACTTAGTCCTTGAATTTCCACTGAAAGAAACTTTCTTTTATCAGGCGAGCTCGAAGAATCCCGAGCGAGATAAGATTGTGCTACCTGTGCAGCTCGTTTCTTTAGGTGTGGCCGCTGCCCGAAGCTATTTTGCGGCTCTCTCTGGGGATTATTCCAGTTTTGACCGTAAAAGTGCCAAACTCAAATCTTTGAAAAAAGGTGTGGAGAAAATTCTTAAGAAAGAAAATAATCCCGATGCCTTGAGGGTTCTGAAAAATCAACTTCGCTCTTTGGAACTTCAGATTGAGAGCTTGGATATTCAGCGCGAGCAATTCCAGCAGTCCCATCAATCGATTGCCAACATTTTAGGTCTGATGGGTGAAAAGCAATTCAATCTCAACAATCAGATCAAGGCGACTGATAACACCATTTTCCTCAAGCTTAAGCTTGATACGTTTGTTCCCTATCTCAAAGATGTAGAGCTGGGTGGAATCCGAATTCATCACAAAAATCGCGATGGCGGCAAAGAAGACTATTTTGCTATGGATATAAAAACTTTGGTTAAGAACTACAAGTATGGAGTTCATCAGGACCTACCGGATCCAAAACGAAGTTTGCCTATACCACCTTCTATTGTCATTCGTATTAAGCAGGAGCTTTTCTTAAGTAAATCTCTTATGGATAAAAAACAAGAAGCCATGGGTGATATGATCAAGGACTTTAAAATGAAGTTTAAGCCCGATGGACTGCATGTCACAGGAAAGGTGAGAAAATGGATATTCTCGGTTCCGTTTGACGCTGTGGTGGACTTTGTTCCGACAAAGCCAGACCTCTTGGAGGTGCGACTTAAAAAAGTGGAAGATTTTGGAATAA
>CAYMBT010000233.1:0-4301 GCA_964388755.1 uncultured Pseudobdellovibrionaceae bacterium
GCGCTCGCCGCAGGCGACTCCAGCGAGGGCAGGACCCCGAGTTCTCAAATCCTGTTACATTCAAAAATTAAACCTTCAACCCCAATTAAACTTAAAAGAAAGGGGTTATTGCAAATAGGCTCGACTTTATTGCAAATTTGTTGCATTAATAACGCTATGTTTCGCTTTTACGGTGTCAGCCTTTTTATCCATACCTGTCTTCTTTTAGCCGCCTTTTTTGGCCTCAACCGAAGTCTGACCCCAAAAAGCCCCCCACTGATGCTTGAACTTTTAGCCTTCTCATCCACAGAAAGCACCATTGCAGTTAAAGAAAAGATCAGTGCAAAGATGAAGCCCAAAGAAATCAAGCGCCCCGATGTGGTGGCCAAAAAGATCGTAACCGACAAAAAAGATGATCGAATAGGGACAGATAACGAAAATGTTAAAGAGGTTAAGCCTTCAGGAGTTGGTACCGAGCGACGGGCTTTTGTCAGCTACGAGCAAGAGTTGCAAAGCTTTATTGCCCAGAATCGTTTTTACCCCAGAAAAGCATTAGCCCTTGAACAAACTGGTACGGTGAAGTTGAGGCTTAAGATCAGTGCTGAAGGGGACTTTGTTGATATTAAACTTGAAGAGGATAGTGGTTTTCCGATTTTAGATAATGCCGCTTTAGAGCTATTAAAAAAATTAAAATCTTTTAAACCCCTGCCCCAAAGTTATGTGGGGAGAAGTGATTTTATCATCCCTATTCGCTATCAAATGACACGTTAAGAGGATTTATGAACGAAGAGCGTCTAATACACCATCTTAAAGAAAATAAAATGCGCATCACTCAAGCGAGAAAAGATATTTATCAACTTTTGTTGAACAGTGATCACTCTTTGAGTGCTAAAGAAATCCATTCAGAGATTTCTGGTAACAAAAAATTACAAGACACTGACATGGTTTCTATTTATCGCAACTTAAGTTTATTTACAGATCTGGGGTTAGCCCATCGATTTCAAGATGGTCGTTATTCACTTTGTGACCATGAGAGCGAGAGCTTTCATCAAAAGACACACTGTAATCCCAGCTCTCATGACCATATTCACTTGATCAATCACTGTACTCAATGTGGTAAAAGTAGCGAAATCAAAACCCACTCTCAAGAGATCTGTGAGTTAGCTCTTGAGATTAAAAAAGTTTCTTCGCTTTTAAAAAATTATAAAGAGATTATAATTCAGGGCCTCTGCGCTCAATGCTCTTAAAGGCCCTTAAAAATTTTTATTTGGGCATCACATAACTGATTTTTGTAATATCAAAACCGTAACGATTAATGGACTGATCTGACACAAAACGCAGGGTGATTGAATCACCAATAGCGACAGGTGAATAACTATCATCACCGGGGCCAGACATTTCACCAAGCAAGTTTCCAGCTTTATCGTAAAATGTGACTTTATCAAATCCTCTTTCAGTATCAAATCTTGAAAAATAAACGGCGACCTTTTCGGCGCCCTCTACTGTCAAAGTTTGAGTCGTATCCAAGTTGTGCTCATAGGGGTGAGATGTCGAGACGCTCTCTTCTTTAAAAGCCCATTGACTGGGATCATTCATGTCCGGAGCCGGAATGGTATCGGTCAGAGCATGATAGGCATTCACAATTCCATAGGCAATGCGGTTACGAAGTGCTGAAGTTTGTGTGGCTGTGGTGTACATTTTTTGTTTTATCTCTTCGTAATTGAGATTAGAATTATCCGCTAAAATAAGGGCCGCAATTCCAGAAACATGGGGTGCTGCCATTGAAGTTCCGCTCATTTTCATTAAAGCTGATTTACCGGTACTTAATATATCCACACCAGGGGCCGCGATATGCACCGATTTTTTTCCGTAGTTCGAGAAACTTGCTAGTTCGCCGCGCGAACCAATGGCTGCTACTGAAACAACATTGGGCACGTCGTAGCTGGCTGGGTATGAGGCTTGAATATCATTATTGCTTCGGTTGTTACCAGCTGCTGCTACAAATAAAATTCCAGCTTGCTCGGCTCTTTCGATGGCTTCGCGTAATGTTTGGCTGACTCCTCCTCCTCCCCAAGAGTTGTTCATGATATCGACTTTTTTGTCAGTGGCGTAGTCAATGGCTTTGATAGCCCCTTCAAGTGTTCCGCCTCCGTTACCCTTTAGAAATTTAAGGGCCATCATTTTGACCTTCCAATTAACCCCAACAACACCAATCCCGTTGTTTCCTTCAGCACCAATAGTACCGGCACAATGTGAACCATGATTATTGTCATCCATAGGATCAGCTTTATTATTGGCGAAATCATAACCATAGATATCATCGATATATCCGTTACCATCATCATCAACGCCAGGCAGACCATTTTTCTCGGCTGTATTGATCCACATATTATTTTTAAGATCAGGATCGTTATAATTGACACCCGTATCAATGACGGCCACTACCACATTACGACTACCCGTCGTGATATCCCAAGCTTTTGCAGCGTCGATATCAATACCACCAGCATTCTTATTGTTGTTCACAAGGCCCCAAAGATCAGTCAAACGAGAGTCATTGGGTAACAGAGAGGCTCTGTAGATATAATTAGGCTCAGCAATTCTTACCAAAGGATTATTATTAAGCTCTTCAAGAACTTTCTCTGGATTTTCAATCATTGATCTTTCAACAAGAATAAGATTATTTTTTTCTGAGATCGTGTTTTTAAATTGCACATTAAGTCTTTGAAAAACAAAAGATCTTTGCTGAAGACTTTGTGTTGAAACTTGATCATTGAGTTCAATGACGTATTCGCCAGCTACAAATTCACCTTGTATTTTTGCATCAGCCTTAAAAGATAAAACATTTATTAAAAGAACAAAAACAATAATAAAGAAAAAGGGTCTTCCTTGATGATACATTGATCCTCCATGAGCAATGGAAATTGTCGTTCTGACAGTATTCTATGATAAACCAATAGAGTGTATGGCAGAACTCCTAATTTTTTTTGAGCTTAGTCTTATATAATCTGACTTAAATTTTGTGGATTTCTCTAGACTAAAGATAACCATGAATCACCTCAGCTTTGCAGGACCATAAATTTAAATTATATGTACTCAAGAGTTGTAAAATCCGTCAAAACCACTTACATATTGCCTTTCAAACCCGTGGAGAAAAAAAATATGAAGTCACTCGCACTCATCACTGGCGCTACGTCTGGAATTGGTCGAGCCACAGCCCTTAAACTCGCCCAAAATAATTTTGATCTGATTTTAACAGGTCGTAGAACTGAAAAATTAAACGAGATCTCTCAGACTCTACAAAAAGAATTTTCTATTAAAGTCACACCACTTTGTTTTGATCTTTCAAAAAGACAAGAGTGCGAAGATATTTTTAAAAAATTTGAGATGCAACTTTCACAAGTCACAGTCCTTATTAACAATGCCGGACTTGCTCGAGGCTCTGATCCTTTGCAAAAAGCCTCTCTTGATGATTTTGACGAAATGATTGATACCAATGTTAAGGGTCTTCTTTATATGACTAGCCTATGCCTACCCGCCCTGATCAAAAATGCCCCGTCCCACATTATCAATTTAGGTTCTGTGGCCGGAAGATGGAGCTATGGTGGTGGCAGTACTTACTGCGCCAGCAAATTTGCAGTTCGTGCCATCAGCGAATCACTGCGTATGGATCTTTTAGGAAAAAATGTACGGGTGACAAATATTAGCCCCGGCATGGTTGAAACAGAATTTAGTGAAGTGAGATTTAAAGACAAAGAAAAAGCTAAAAAAGTTTACGAAGGTTTTAAGCCTCTTACGGCTGAAGACGTTTCAGAAACAATACTGTGGTCCCTAACAAGACCACAGCATGTGAATATTCAAGAACTTGTTATTTATCCAACGGCTCAAGCTTCGGTCAGCCAAGTTCACCGCGAATAAAAAAATCTCTTTACGAGATGGCTTGCCAAGAAAGACACCAGCCATTTTTAGCCACAACTTTACCATTAAAAATTTGGCAAGGGGCGTACTCAGCTGTTTTTACAGCTTTTGCATCAAGGACCTTACAGGTTTTATCCCCGGCCATACACAAATTGTATTTTGCGCAGTTGTAGCAAAATGCTTTTTTGTCAGTTCTCATGGCTGAAGCTTTTGAAGCATCATGTTTCTACTGCATGGCTTTAGCTAATGTATCGCCTTCATCCATTAAGTTTTTAGGTGCAGCACCTTTATCAGCGGCTGGAGCTGCTTTTTTTGCAGCACCCTGAGCCAGAGCTGATGCAGGGAAAGCCGCCATAAGAGGAAGTGCGGATAGTAATTTTAAAGTATTACGACGTTTCATGAAA
>CAYMBT010000234.1:0-4299 GCA_964388755.1 uncultured Pseudobdellovibrionaceae bacterium
GAGTCAGTTTAAAAATGTTTCTGTTGGCTTGAGTGTTGACGGCATAGGTCCTTTTAATGACTACATCAGGACACCCAGCCAGTGGAACCAATTGAATAAAAAAATTCAAATGTTAGACCAAGCGCCGGGACCATTTAAAGTTTGGTGGACGGCGACCATACAAATTTACAATTTAATACATCTTCCAGATATGATGTTATGGATAATTTCACAAAACTATCAGAGAATTAACAAGGGTATCGAAGGCTCAGAAATTTTTACTCCTCACCCTCTTAATAATCCAAAATTTTTAAATATTCAGGCCTTCCCTTTGCAAAGTAAAATCAGGATCACAGAGCATTTTTTAAGTCGCAGAACACAAGACCTTGAACAGATTCAAAATTTTAAATTTTTATCTCATGAAGAGAAAGAGGCCTATAAAAACCGTTATATACAATTGATGGATGGCTATATTAATTTTATGAACGCGCAAGATCTCAGCCATCTTAAAGAAAAATTTTGGCGATACACAAACAGTCTCGACAAACTGCACAACACTCGATTTAAAGACCTCTGTGCCCAGTCTTATGAGCTGATGACCTAGATTTTTTTTGTATTTGATAGACTTTGATCAACCACGCTATTGGCTTCAAAACCCCAAGCTCTCTCTCGACACCACCAGCACTCACCACATGGTATTGATAGGTTTCTGCGTCTCACTTCTTCGAGGTCCATATCACAAGAAAGTGTTAAAGAGGCCAATTCGTCTAAAATACCTTCTTTATTATAGAGAAACACAATTCCTTTTTTGTTATTCATGGCGTGTGGGCTTGCTGATAGACGGGAGTTATAAATTGTTTGTCGATTATCCCGGCCCAGTTGTCGATTATCATCATCTCTAAATTGATGGCGAACATCTTGTGGTGGATTTTTTGTATTACCGTTAAAATCAAATGAACCATCAAAATTTTCAAACAGACCGACAATTGTTCTATTGAAAAAGGCATCTTTTTGTGGATTTTTAGACTGAGAATCAGGAATATGAAATTCAAGTCCAGGGCGTAATCTTGAACTTCCGGTCAGTTGTTTTATTTTTTCTATGACGGCTCTGGCAGAAGCTAAATTCTTTGCTTTAGTCGGTATCTCCATGCTGACGGGGATAATGTCACAATGGCTGCCTAATTCTTTAAAGGTCTTTGTGGTAAGATACAAAAGCAGCGAGCTATCTAAACCACCTGAGGTTTGGACAAAGACTCGGGACCATTGCTCGCTATAGGGGATAATGGTTTTCATACCATCAGTGCTTTCGTAAATCACTTCAGTATCAATATTGATATCAATTTCACCGTGATTTAAGGTCTGACGTCGCAACATTTATCCCCCTGTATCTGAGATTAAAATCTCAGTGCGAATTAACTTTTCTATAGGATTTCATATTTATAAGCCCTGAATAGATAAAAGAAAAGTTAGCGTAAATTATATTTTTTTAGTAGTCTAAATTTAATGAATAATTACCACGATTTTAACAGTCTTAAAGAAATGCACGTCGAAGTGACCAGCCGTTGCAACGCTGCATGTCCTATGTGTGACAGAAACATCAATGGCGGCAAAACAAGAGAGGATCTGGTCTTAAGCGAGTGGTCCGTCGAGGATGCTCATAAGATTTTTGATACCCGCTTTAAAAATCTACGTAATATTCTTTTTTGCGGAACCCACGGTGATCCAGCGGTTGCTAAATATTCTTTAGAAATAATAGAAGATCTTAAAGTCAGATTTCCTAAGACAACCGTTGAGTTTTACTCAAATGGTAGCGTAAGAGACCCCCAGTGGTGGTCAGCTCTAGGGCGTACAATGTCGACAAGGGTCAATGATGACCATTATCGAAAAAGTGACATTGCCATTTTTAGCATCGACGGTCTTAGCGACACCAATCACCTCTATCGAAGAAAAACTAATTTTGAAAAAATCATGGAAAATGCATCAGCATTTATAAATGCTGGTGGTCATGCACGCTGGGATTTTTTGGTTTTTAAACATAATGAGCACCAGGTTGAAGAAGCCAAAGCTTTGGCAAAAAAAATAGGTTTCAAACACTTTCGAGTTCGAAAGACCTCACGCTTTGCCTATAGTCCCGAGGGCCTCGGGCGCTGGCCAGTCATGGACAATGACAAAAATGTCGAGTACTACCTTGAACCCCCCACAGAGATCTCTTATCAAAATAAAAGTAATACTGAATTAAAATCTTTTCTGGGCGATCTAGAGAGCCAGGAAGTTTCTAAAATTAAAAAAATAAATTGTTTGTATCGGGACGAGTTTAAAAGAATTTACGTCAATTCTCGATTTCAGGTTCACCCCTGTTGCTTTATGAGCAGCAGTACTTTTTTTAAACGCGGTAAGATTTCCCTAGATATTTTTGCCCAAACAACAGATCGTTTTGGTGAAAATTATAACTCTTTAAAAGAACATACCTGGGACGAAATCTTAGAACACTCTTGGTTTAAGTCGGAACTTGTAAAGAGCTGGGAAAACGCCAGTCAAAGTTTGCTACAATGTCAAAAAACCTGTGGCCAGACGGTCAGTCCAATTTTATCACAGACTGATGAACATTCAATAACCCCTTAATATTGTTTTTGTGATCACTCGTAAAAAATTGTAAGCATAGGGCTATTGGTAAAATGAAATTGAGTTGAGAGAGGATGAGCCTCAAGCATGATTGACGAAAATTCTTTTTGTATTATGCCGTTTATAGGAATTTGCATTGAACCCGGTGGAGATTATAAGCCTTGTTGTAAATTTTCAAAATGGCAAAAGACTGAACAAGCTTCTGCTCAGAAAAACTTTCAATCCGATTTTTTTAAATCTTTAAGACAAGATTTTTTAAATGGTCAAAAACCATCAGGATGTCAACGATGTTGGGATGATGAGAAGATCGGCATTAACTCTTTTCGACTGAATTCAAACTTACAATTTAATCAAGAGCGGCTTAAAGTAATAGACAAACAAGAAAAGCTTCAAGTGATTGACTTTGGTTTTGGCAACTTATGCAACGCCAAGTGCATCACCTGCGGGAGTCACGCAAGCAGTGCTTGGTCCACGGAAGATTCAATTCTTGAATCGGTCGAAGGAAATCTTTTTCAAAGACGGCCCAGGTCCCTTATTGCTGATCATTACCAATGGACTCAGAGTGAGTTGGAAAATTTAAGCTGTATTACATTGGCCCAGACCGAAGCTTTGTTATCGCACGAATTTCCAAGATTTATTCAACAGACGATGCCTTTTGCCCAAAAGCAAACTTTAGATTTTGTGACTAATGGCTCATACTTCCCAAACCAAGAACTCATTCATCAGCTGACCCAATTTAAACAATTGGATATCACCCTTTCCATTGACGGAATTGGAACTCAAGCTGAGTATTTAAGATACCCTCTCAAATGGAATGTTGTAGAAAATAACGTTTTACGTTGGCTAGAACTGACTACAAAACAGTCCAATGTTAACCTTTCGGCCCGATTGACATTAAGTATTCTTAATGTTTTTAGCATTAACGAAGTCTTGCAATGGTGGGATGGGCTTCGTAAAAAAATGGATACAAAAAGAATAAGGCCCCTTCAGATTGGCCACGCCGATGACCCCTTTTATTTAAATACCCATATTCTTTCTAAAGAAGTTCGTCTCAAAGCCCAAGATCTTTGTGACCATCCAATCTTTCTTAAACATATGGACGCAAAGACTCAAGCCCATTCTCAGGAAAAAATGGCTGTTTTCTATAAATTTATGGATCAAATCGATAAATCTCGAAAGCTGTCGGCTCGTCAAACTTTTAGAGAGCTTTTTAAAACACTGGATGAATCGACCCCGTCGATGAGCTTTTTTAGCTCGTAAAGTTCTTTTTGCCATGAAACTTTGAAGCGAAGGTCTTTATCTTCAAGCTCAGCAATGAAAGACTCTAAAGAAGACTCAGGAAGCCTTGGAATAACCTCTGTCAAATAAACCCACAGATCATCCCTCTTCAGAGATGACAAATATTCTTTGATGGCACTCGCGTGACTACAATTCTTAAGTCTTTGGGCAACCACACCCCTTACTACGCGAGGAAGGTTTTGAACTCTCAAGGCCGTCGGATAATCAAGGGTCCGTTGAGACCAGGTCAGATTATTTTTCAAACAAAACAATAATATATTTTCAATATCCATATAATTAGCAGCTTGAAGAGTGGTGTGGACATTAAAAGAAATTTCAATTTGAGCCCTCTCTTTAAGTCTCAACCACTGCTCCATACTTTTTAATATTTTATCCCAACTGATGCCATGACGGATATAT
>CAYMBT010000235.1:0-4290 GCA_964388755.1 uncultured Pseudobdellovibrionaceae bacterium
TCACATGATGTAAAAGTGCAATGCACTTTTACATCATGTGACAACAAACAGGGCCTGGCACCGAAGGGATGATTATGGTTATTGGAAAAGATAAGGTTGTAACTGTGAGTTATCAATTGTTCTCTTTGGATGAGAACGGGGATGCTTTACTGATTGATGAGATGACTGTGGATAATCCGTTAGAATTTATATTTGGTGATGGTTTTTTGCTTCCGCTTCTTGAGGAAAAACTGAAAGGACAATCCAGAGGTTATCATATGACTCTGGATTTACATCCCAGGGATGCCTTTGGTTTGCACCATCCTGACCTAGTGACTTGGATGCCCAAAGAAAAGTTTCCTAAAGAGATGGATATTAAGTTGGGTATGAAATTTCAAACCCAAGGTCCAACAGGAGATCTTATTTCGGTGATTGTTAAAGAGATTAAAGATTCACAAGTTCTTATCGATGGTAATCATCCTTTGGCAGGTCTTCACCTACGATTTGACCTCAAAGTTTTGCGAGTTCGTGAAGCCAGCGAAAAAGAAATCATGGAAAAGAAAGTCAATACAAACCATTTACATTAATTGATCATTTTATATTGATCTGTAATCGTTACGTAATTCAAGTCCACCACAGATTTTAGGGTCAATATTGCCAATGGCTTCAAGGTTTTTGCCTTCATAAGGATAGCTGAGTAATAATTTTTGAATCACCGAAATCCGTGCGCGTCTTTTATCATCAGCCAGAATGATGGTCCAAGGAGGATCGTTACTTAAAGACAGTGTTTCATTGATAGCTTCTGTGTATTGATCCCACTTTTCTAAACCCTTAACATCTATCCATGACAGCTTCCACTGTTTCAGTGGATCGGCTTCCCGTTGAAGCATTCGTCTTAATTGTTCAGCTTGTCCAACGGTGAGCCAATATTTAATAAAATAGATCCCATCTTCAACAAGCATTTGTTCAAACTTTGGCAGCTGTTTAAAAAAGTGATCTCGTTGCTCATTTGTACAAAAGCCAAAAACTTTTTCGACGACACCACGATTATACCAACTCCGGTCGAAGATAGTCATTTTGCCAGAAGCAGGTAATTCTTTAACATAGCGCTGAAAATACCATTGCTTGGATTCAATATCAGAGGGTTGAGCCAGTGCAACAATCGGTGCGAGACGTGGGTTGAGGTTCTGAGTCAGTCTAGCAATGGCGCCACCTTTGCCAGCAGAGTCTCGCCCCTCAAAAATCAATACGATTCTGTTGCCAGAAGTATGCAAGTCAGCTTGTAACTTAACGAGTTCAATCTGAAGCTGATTTAAATGCTTATGATAGATCTCTTTATCCAGCTGTTCTTTGTAAGGATAAGATGAATCAAGTATCTGTTGATTCGATTTTTCTTCAAGAGTCTTTCTAATATGTTGTGGTGCTTTATTTTTATAAAAATCAGTAATTTCACCGTAGAATGGAACATCCATATGAAGCCCTTTTTGAGTTATTAATAGTTATTATGAACATATAGTTAAGGCTTGCTCAAGCCAACTGTTAAAAGAAGATCGGCGAAAATAAAAAAAGTCTCATGGTAAGACTTAAAAAAACTATTTTGGTATAAATATTAATTAATTGATATCGAATAATTTCAGAATAAGGAACAATCACCCTGAGTTAAGTTTTGTAAGATCAATACGAGGTATATTTGACCCTAGTCTATTTACTCATCATCCAAAGATTGTGATTTTTTAAATTGTCGACTTGATTTCGTATGAGTATTTATGCCGTTCAATTTTAAATTCACCTTTTTTAGCTTTGAGTGGAAAATAGGTCTTTGGGCTAAGAATATGTTTTAATCGTGCCGGCGTCGAAGATTGGAGTTCTGGAAATTCGAAAGAGTCTATAGTGATATAGCCAAGGCTTTCAAATTTTTTGGCTGCATCCATAAAATAAAAATAGTTCTGTTTATCGCCACAACATTCTCCATCTTTTCTCAGAGCAATAATTTCTTTTTGAGGATCAGCAGCTGGGTAAAAATACATATCTTTTGCCCAACGCATATTAAGAACATCAGTGTTGACCTGATAACTATTCTCTTTTTCTTTTTTAAAAGGAAATGTTTTTTCAAACTTAAGAAGTGATTTTGACTTTTTATCCCAGACTCCAAAATACAAAGTAGGTAAAGCATAAATTCCATCGTTGAGGAGGATTTCTGTATAACTATAAATATTACTGGAGCTTTCAGAGATTAAGGTTTTAAAACTTTTTAAATCATCAATTTTTTTAGGGCTTAATGTGGTGACTTCACTGAGAGCAAGGTAGGCCCAATCGCGAATCCAAATCTTATTTTTATCGTTCGACGGAGAGCTTTCTTGACTGGTTTTTTTAATAGGAGACTGACTGTATTGAGCCTGAGTCTGTTTTGATTGGGGTGTGAGAATATATAATTCAGAGTAAACATCATCGAACTGATTAAAAACCAGCCAACGTAATTGAGAGAGATAGGGGCACAGTGTAGTGTGACTAGCTTTATCTTGTTTTTTATTTTGACAAAAGTTTTTAGATTGTGGATTCAATTCTTCTTGGGCGTGTTTTTTTAATATGCCAATCCAGTGGTAGAGTGCTGGTGCCAAAGACTGACAGCTTTTAATTTTTAAGTTGATTTTAGATTGGGTTACACTTTTTATTAAATCACCTTTATCATCCCGAACGTTGCAACCCAAATGATTAAACTCAAAACCTTGTAATTCTTTATATTCTAATTGTGAAAGTATATTTGAGCCCTTTATTCGAGTTTCAGTTTTGTCAGAAAATAGGAGCTCAAGTCCTTGAAGTGCTAATTTTGAAAGCCTGACTTCGGAACTTATAGCCAATGAAGGGGTTAATAATATAATCAACGAAACATAATAAAAAATGATCTTCATTCTCATCCTTTTCTAGAGAAGTTATTCTGACTAAATAGTTTTAGTTATAATTCGAAATACTATCATTACAAAAAAATTAAGAAAAGAATTTAGTTCTTTAGCGTCTAGAATGGAAACTCATAGGAATAGGCAATGAGTGAGCACCATTATCTTAAGTTTCGCTCACAATTTTATTTTACTATTTTTTCGATCTGATTTTTGTTGTTAGGATTCTGGCTTGGTTTTTTTTTATTGAGTAAACTACGGGCGATCCAGTTGAGAGGATAAAGTGCCCAGTATTTAAATTTATAAAAAAGCTGTTCTCTTTCAAAATCTTTTTGTTTTTTTCTAAACTGTTCTGTCAGTCCACTGGCAAGCCGATGTCTTTGTTTGGGGTGAAGATCTTTGAATTCGACGGCAACAAGTTTAAAGCTTTGGGGTTCATGACTTTTATTATAAGTACGATGAATTTGAACTCTTACAACTTTAGCAAAGCAGGCGATTGAATCAGTATTAGGTGCAGAAAATTCAACTTTGATCACTTCTTCAAGTTCTGGGGAAGTGAGGTAGGGTACTAAAAAAGCCATTCCTGATTCAGAGAGATTGATGATCCGAGTGTGCATGGCTTTTGACCCCTTAGGCATTTGTGCAAAGCGCACAACCTGGTGGTCGCTGATATCGATGATGTAGCGTGGGGCTCTGGGGTAGGGGTCTTCCACTTTTCTTTCTGCTGTCATAGAGTACTTATCGGCCTTTAAAAGAAAATCTTTTGATTTGTTTGAAGTGTATCAAGGTGAGAATTAAGTCAAAAGACGACTCATTGAATGGTCTATGGGTAAACCCTTAAGAGAGAAGTCGGGCTTTGGACTCGACTTTGTGAGTAAAATTAGATAAAAAAATATTATGAACACTGATCACAAAAATCCATCAGATCCTTTCTCTCTTTTTAAAACCTGGTTTGACGAGGCTCAAAAAGTGAATCATTTTGAGCCGACCTCAATGACTCTGGCCACGGTTGATCCCCAGGGGATGCCGTCAGCTCGAGTGGTTTTATTAAAAATTCTCGACGAAAAAGGTTTTTGTTTTTTTACCAATTATGAGAGCCGAAAGGGTCAAGAATTAATCTCTTCAAAAAAAGGAGCTTTGGTCTTTCATTGGGAGAATCCTTTTCATCGACAAATTCGCACCCGTGGTCGAATTGAAAAGCTGACCTACGAAGAGTCTGATGAGTATTTTCAAACGCGTCCTCGGGGTAGCCAAATCGGTGCTTGGGCTTCTCCGCAGAGCCAGCCCATTAAAAACCGAGACGAACTTTTAAAAAGATCGGCTGAGATCGAACAAAAATTTTTAAATCAAAAAATTCCCTGTCCACCCCATTGGGGAGGATTTCGACTTGTGCCTCATCAGATTGAATTTTGGCAGG
>CAYMBT010000236.1:0-4289 GCA_964388755.1 uncultured Pseudobdellovibrionaceae bacterium
ATCTATCGTGTAACACTTTTTTTGATGGCGGCAATAAGAAAACACTCACCACATCATCTGGTGCAATCTTCTTTAAACTGCGATGACCTTGCCAGTCGATATCAAAAATAATATCTTCACCTTTCTGAATATTGTCCTGAACTTCAATCAGCGGGGTGCCATAATAATTGCCAAAGACTTCTGCATATTCTAAAAATTTATTACCTTCAATCATGCGCTCAAATTCTTCTCGTGAGACGAAATAATAATCTCGTGCGTGCACTTCTCCTGGCCTTTGTTTACGAGTGGTATAAGAGATTGATGGATGAATGTGTTTATCAGATTCTAAAAGCAAGTTTGCCAAAGTGGTTTTGCCAGCCCCATTTGCACCAATAAGACCATAGCAATTACCGGGTGTGAATTTGACATTCACATCTTCAAACAATTTTTTTCCACCAAATGAAAGACTAATGTTATTGGTGCTGATCAAAAGGAACTCCTTATAAAAACACCCAACTTTAAAGGGGTATTATTTTTAGCAAACCTGAGTATTTAATGGTCTTTTACGAAGACATGCAGGAATTTGCAAGACATTCATGGATAGGGGTTAGAAATCACAAAAAAATGACAATATTTAATCTTTTTGGATCAGAAAAATGATCAATATACATGAGAAAACCAAATCTAAAAATCTAGCGGCGAATACCTGGTAGAAGTTGGTTATTCAGAGACATATTCCAAGTCCCATGACCACCACCACTATAACCAACGATAGAGTGTGAACCATAACCACTTTCACCATGATTATAAGCTTCATACTCTGCGGGAGAGATACCCATAGCCTGAAGGAGCGAGATCAAAAGTCGATTTTGGGTGGCACCTGGTAATGTGTGACCACCATTTTGTGAGAATTTGCCAGCACTTTGGTTCCATTGGATATAATCGTAATAGCGGCCGGTATTTAAAAAACCACCTGCACCGCCAGCAAAAATGGCTGGGACAGAGTAAGAAAGATGATTAAAACCTAATTCATTGCCCCAATAGACCACAGAATTATCTAAAATAGTTTGACCGTTTGAATCTTGTACAGAATTAAGTTCGTTAACGATGCGATAAAAAATTGTGTCAGCGATCCATTTATTAATTTCAAAAAGTTGTCGCATGGCTGTGGTGTTATTATCTGTACTCCAACTGTGGGCCGAACCATGCCATTGGTTTGGTACATCACCTCCGTGAGGTGATCCGATCATAGTGACTTGATCAAAACCGCTTTTAATATCAAAAGTGGCTATGCGAGTGTTACCACAGAGGATGGCTGCGATGAGAATATCAGTCATGTAACGATGGGAGTCGCGCACCGATAAACCGGTCGAAGCATTTGATATACTGGGCGGTCGATTGGGTCTCTGACAAGTGCCTCCACCCACGGGTGTGCCTTGTCCTAGACCGCGGATAAGATCGCTCATGCGATCCATAAAATCATCTAAAATCACTTGGTCAGCAGAACTGATTCTACGACCATTGCGCACACGTGTAAAATCCTCCATCACTAAATTTAAAAGATCAGGATAGAATTTTCACTAATGTATATAGAGACGAGGATCTCGGGAAGTTTCTGGATTGGGTTGTGGGTTTCCGCCATTGTTACCAAATATCTGATCAAAGGCTTCTTGCGGGTTAAGAATCGTACTCACAGGACGGGGTTCTGCGCTTGGAACACCTTGAGATGTAAAAGATAAAACATCTCTTAAGTCACCTCGGTAACCACGACAGGCCAAGTGTAAAGATCTGCGACCGCCCGATGGTGCTCCACCAGGATAAAAACTATTAGAATAGGCCATGATTTGATCAATGGTGGGTCGATGTCTGATGGCACCTTGTTGAGCAAATGGAACACTAAAGTCAGAGTAGGCACGACCTTCAGAGCAAGCAAAGTTTCCAAGCATTCCACCGCCATTATGATTGGTATCACAATGAAAATCCAGACCACGAATGAGCATCATCTTTGCTAATAAAGGATTAAAGCGATTATCAATAAGACGAGAGATACCTTGACCACTATGAGCAAAATCCATCAGTGGTGCAGAGCGATGGTCTGTGGTTCCTGCAATCAAACTATTAAGTTCAAGTGTTCCGTCTTCACGAGAACCGGTATTCCAATTTCCGCGCAGTCTGTATCCGGCGGTTAATCGAGCTGGGTACCAGTCAGTGATCACTTGAGTGCTGTATGATTTTAAAGCGATAAATCTTTTTAATGGTGCTGTCTGAGCTAAAGCTCTTGGAGCCAAGGATGAAAGAAAGGGAATACCTAAAGTAAAACCACCTATACCTTGTAAAAACATTCTGCGACTTTTATTATTGGTTTTCATCGGCCCTCATCTCCACTTCCCCAGTAACGGGTTGTAAAACTTGGTGTGGAAATAATAGTTTTTAATGTCTCCAAAAATCCACCGCCCTCTTTGAGGGAGGCCGCAGCCAATGGAACTAAACTACAATTGTCTTTAGGTTGTTCCATGCGTTTGTGGGTATAACGCCAGATTTGTTTAGCAAAACAAATGTCGGCTTTTCCAGATTCTGCCACCAACTCACTGAGTTCCATTCCGTTAGTGACTTGTCGTTGAGAACCATAAATGATCTGTGGTTGAGCAGAGGCATCTACGGGTAGCTGAGTAAATTGTCCATCATCTTCGAAAACTCTTTCAAACTGACGAAAACGACCAAGACCATCAAAGTTCTCTAAAGCAAAACCCACTGGATTTATAATTGAGTGACATCCCATACAGGCGCCAGGCGATGTTTTTTGCTCAAATCGCTGACGAGTGGTGAGCGATGGATCGTGAGCCGGAGGAGCTAGGGCATCCGGTGGTAAAGTGTCTGGTGGCGGAGCCAAATCCTCGCAAAGAATTTGTCTGCGGATAAATGCAGAACGATGAATGGGGTGAGTCTCTTCGTTGGGTGACACTAAAAAAAATGAACGTGTTAATAGCCCTGAACGCTCTCCTGCAGGAAGGGTTACCATTTGGTTGGGATCTTGATTCCATGGTTCCACACCATAGAGGTTGGCCAGTGCTGGCGCTCGTGCAAACGAGTAAGGGCTTGTCAGCATATCCTGTAAACTTCCATTTTGTGTCCAAGTGTAGAACTGGATCATCTGATCCACTTCATCAATCATGTCGTTTATATTTGGATTTGCACCATTTAAGAATGCATCATACTTGGTTGAACTTGGATTAAATTGAAAAGTCTCAAAGGATTTTGTTTTAAGCCACTGAGAATAAAAATCTTTAAAGGTCACTTTGACTTGATCTTGTTGAGTTGAAAAAATATGATTTATGGCACTTTGTCGTCCTGACTCGCTGAGAATGGATCCATTAGCGGCCAGATCCATAAGAAAGTCGTTTGGAGTTGTTTGCAAAAAACCATAAGAAATTCGAGAAGCCAGTTCATAAGAACTCAGTGACAATGCATTTTCGTTTCCAGCAATAGGTGAACCTTCAGTTTCTAGATGAAAAAGAAACTGTGGACTTTGTAAAAATACAAAAATCACCTCACGAAATGCTTGGGCGTTGTTACTGCCCAGTGCACTGGTATAGCGACTCACTTCATCTTGGGTGAGGGGGCGACGAAAAGATCTTAAACCAAAATTTTGGATAAATTGACCCAAACAAACTTGATTGAATTCCTGGCAACCAGCAAAAGAGTTTACAAAATTAATTAAACGAGTCTCATTGGCTAAAAAATAATCGCTGATTCTTCGGCTGACTTGATAGTAGCCGTTGATGTGACCTGTTGATAAACTGGAGTCCATATTTGAAAAATAACCTAAGTTATCAGTGGGGACGAGATTCGACATTGCAGCAACTTGATTAGCAAGATCAGTGGCTCCACCTTTCACCAAAAGATCGCGAACAGAATTAAAATATTCATTTTTAGATAAACGCTTAAGTTCTGTATCACTCGGAGTTTGTTGAGGGTCGCACTGAAGTGAATTTTGAGAAAGTATCTCGTTGACTTGAGATAAGGATGCTGTTGAAGACGAGCGAAATCCAGGCCCACAATTTTGGTATAAAAGGGCAGTGATCAGTAGTCCCGAAAAATAAAATAAATATGAATTTGATCGATAAATCCCCATAACCAGGATTAATAATGCAAAACTTGTTCCTTGTGTCTGAGTGGGATTTTCTAAAAAACACAGAAACTTAAATCACTTAGAAATCTCAAAATGAGAGATTCTATTTAAAACTGACTAGCTTATAAAATTGACTATTCAATCTACAGTATTATGAGTCTTAAAAAAGTTGTTATTACCA
>CAYMBT010000237.1:0-4247 GCA_964388755.1 uncultured Pseudobdellovibrionaceae bacterium
GAATGATTGACCGGCAACACCTTTTAAATGAATATTAATAGTGTCTTTTGGTAATGGACAATGAAAAGCTGTAGAAACTGCGCAAGGCGGATTATAGCTGTAATTAAGATCTAAGGTGACGGCATCATTATCTTTAAGACTTGAAATCTTTTTACCAAAATCAAGAGTCAAAAAACGGCCAGCCCCATAAGTCTTTTTACCATTTGAATAATCACGAAAAATCACAAGTGCTATTGGGCTTTCTTTAAAAGCAGGACTGCCAGAGAGATCATAAAGCGAGATGCTTTGCTCTTTATTGTCGACTTTAAATGATAGAGTCCCAAAAACATCGGCTTCTTTTGTACTGCCATCAGAGCGTTGAATGATTTCTTTTTTTGGTTTCTTTGTTTTTAAATACTTTGCTGTGATTTTTAAGTCTGGATTATACGAAAAAAAAGATCTTTTTCTTTTTTGGGCCAGATTTTTTTGTGAAAGATCATGCACAAATAAGCGGTACTCTTTTTTATCATCAATAGGTGTGGCTTCAATATATAGGTGATCACGTTTGGGGATCATGGTTTCTGTTTTAGGCAAAAGCTCTATAGAAGTTTTATGCTTTTTATCAGTCAAAGAAACTTTTTTATCTTTCAGTGTTGAAACAGCAATATCACAATTCTTACAGGTTTTGCTAAAGCGAGGGTACTTGCCACTGAGATCCAAAAAAACAGTGGCCGATTGATTGGACACATAAATATGGTGAGTGGCTGTAGGTGCCGATAATTGACTGTTATATGAAGTTTGGGACTGGGACTTCCAGTCCAACCACTCTTGAGGAGAATTTTCAGCAGAGAACAAAAAAGAAAATATTAAAAGCTGTAAGATCACAAATCCCCATTAGTTAATCATTAGTTTTTTAATCTCTTTCACCGGCGCACTACCAAAACTTAAAAATGTTTCGTGAAAATCTTTAAGATTAAAATTCTCTTGTTTGTCTTGCTTGTTTTTCTTAATGGTTTCTCTGAGAGAATAAATCTCATTAAAACCCGCAAAATAACTACATAGCTGAACTTGGGATACAGTGGCGCGATTCCATTTGCCTTCAGCCTCTGCATTTTCTTGAAAAGCAAGCTCTGTCATCATCTTCATGCCTTCAGCTTTGGACAAACTTTTATTATGAATTTCGTAATCCAGTATGGTGTTGGTAACCACTCTTAAAAACCATTTGTAGTACATCAGCCAAAGTTCTGGACTGTTCTCTCCGTAACCTTCTTCAAGCATCATGCGCTCGGTATAAACAGCCCAGCCCTCAACCATAGTGCCATTACCAAAGATGGATTTAATAAGGCTTGGCGATTGATTACTATAAACTAGCTGAACATAGTGACCAGGGACGGCTTCATGGATATTGAGAATCTGTAAGGTGTAGTCATTGTATTCTTTAAGGTATGAGGTCTGTTGAGATCGGCTCATCCCATCAAGAGGTGTGACGTTATAAAAAGTTTCACGCCCCCGATCAAAGGGACCTGGTGAGTCCACAGAAGCCCCGGCAAAACCTCTTTGATAGGTTGGAGTTTCGCGCACTTTTAAAGGCTTTTCAGGATCAAGGGTCAGCAAATTCTTTTTGTTAATAAACTCGATCAGCTGGGGGATTTGTTCGCGAACGGTGTCCACAAATTTTTCGGGGCGCGTGTGTTTTTGGGAAACTTTTTGAAGGATCTGGGTCATCACCACCTGTCGATCTTTGGGTGGTAATTTTTCTCCATAATATTTGGGATAAAGTTCAATAGCGAGCTCAAACATTTTTGAGCGAATATCTTCGCGGGTTTCTAAGGCTTTTTTGTAAAGTTTTTGGGGAGAACTTTCAATCTGCAGGTCAAATTCAAATTTTTGATTATAAAGTTCTTCACCCAGACGAAAGCTTTT
Source organism: uncultured Pseudobdellovibrionaceae bacterium (assembly GCA_964388755.1). GTDB lineage: Bacteria > Bdellovibrionota > Bdellovibrionia > Bdellovibrionales > JAGQZY01 > JAGQZY01. The sequence goes on from CAYMBT010000237.1 coordinate 1,903, forward strand.
AAAGCCGCCACGACTTTTGGGATTGTTAAGTATGCCTCTTAAAAAAGTGACATACTTTTTTGATGCACCAACGGCAGAATCGATCTGCTGACGTAATTCTTTTTGCTCTTTGGACTTAAGCTTTGATTTTTTAACCAAAGCCTTAACTTGGCCCACCAAATACTTATGAAAGCCTTCGCTTTGCTTGATCGCAAGTTGAAGATGTTCTTTCGTCGGCTGCTGAATATTATTTTCTGAAGCTAAGTAATACTCTTTCGCTAAAGCTAACTTCTTAGCGACATCTTTTAATCGATCCTCAAGTGGCCTTTTTTCTTTCTCAAGCACCCCACTGATCTCTGACCCCATATTATAGCGAGCCGGATTCCACTCATGGGACTTAAGCACTTCAATGGCCCAAATGGACCCCTTCATCTCGTTAAGAATCAGTTTAAGATCAGTCCTCTGACTAATAGAAATAGAATTCTCATCAATATCACTAAAAGTTTTAAGCGCACTTTTATAAAACTCTAATTTAGAATTCCTATTCTCAGCATCCGGAATCTCAAGAATCGAATCATACTCCGAAAGCCCCAATTGCGAAGCCATCCCCGGATGAACCTTCCAATACCCCGCCAAAAACTCCTCAATCTGCTGAGAAAACAAAGGACTATCGGCAACTTCTTTTTGAACACTCGAACAAGAAACAAAAATGAAGGCGAAAAAAACAAGGGCCAAGTTATGCATCACTCAAAATCCTAACCTTTAGTGGGAAAAGAATTGGCGATGACGGGAGGATTCGAACCTCCGACCGTCTGCTTAGAAGGCAGATGCTCTATCCAACTGAGCTACGTCACCGTCACAGGGAGTCAATATAGAGTAAATAAACACCGAGTTCAACGCCAAATTACCCCCATTGGCCAAAGCCTTTCTATAATTTGTTGTTTAGGCTTTCAATGAGAGACCTTTTAGAACCTTCAGCAAGCGTGACGCGCTTTTGCTCGAAGAGCAAAATGCTGACCAGGCATGGATGCCGGGTTCTAAAAGGTATCTCATTGAAAGCCTAAACAACGAAATCTAGAAAAAAGCCAATGGGATTAAGAAAAGCTTGCGAGGATATTTTTTAAGCTATCAGCAGAAGGACGCAGATCTGATTCGTTCATGAGGCAAAGGGGCTTAGTGCTCAGGTTTTGTTGAGCAACAAGAGACTCTTTTTTCTGATCCAGGTAGAAGAGGCCGGTGACGAATTGTTGGTCTTTGCGGGCTTGGTGGAGGATTTTTAAGGCCGAGAATTCGTCGCTCACGTCATGACTGTTGCCGTCAATTTTTTTGAGGGCGAGCTTTGATCCGTCATGAAGTTCTATGATTGTAGAATCTTTATAATCTACTGAGATTTCTTCTTTGGCTTCGATGAAGCCCATGTCTTGTAAATGATACTTTCTCTCTTTTACAGCATCATAACTTTTTGTTGAGCCGGCGTGATTGGCAAATGTGACACAAGGTGAAATCACATCAATAAAGGCCGTGCCTTCGAACTCGAAGGCTGCTCTTAATAGTGGCACTAATTGTTTAGCGTCGCCAGAGAATGATCGGGCCACAAAGCCGCAACCCATTTCGATCGCTAGAGAGCAAAGATCAATAGAGTTAAAAGTATTTAGCTCTCCGGTTTTTCGTTTTGTGCCTTCGTCGGCGGTGGCAGAGAATTGTCCTTTTGTAAGTCCATAGACTCCGTTGTTTTCAACAATGTAAACCATAGGTAAATTACGACGAAGCAAGTGACAAAATCCACCAAGACCAATACTGGCCGAGTCCCCGTCTCCAGAAACACCAATAATTTTTAAATCTTTATTGGCAAGCTTTGCTCCTGTTGCAACGGGCGCCATGCGACCATGAAGACTGTTAAAGCCTGCAGACTTATCTAAAAAGTAAGCCGGCGTTTTTGAAGAACAACCAATGCCCGAAATTTTTGCGACCTCGTAAGGATTAATAGATGATTGAAAAAGGGCAGAAACAATATGGTTAGTAATACTGTCGTGACCACAACCAGTACAAAGAGTGGATTTACCACCCACATAACTTTTACGGTCATATCCCAAATGATTGTGACTGGTTTGCATTACAAAATCCTTTCAAGCATTCGGTGGGATAAGATTTGTGGACACAAAGGCAAACCATCACAATTGGTTTCAACTAAAATTTTATGGGCCAAGGTTGGGAACTCAGAACGTAAAAGTTCGGTCATTTGTCCGTGTTGATTTTGCTCAAGCACTATGACTTTTTCGTGACGATCAATAAAGTTTTTAACATCAAGGTTGAAGGGATAAGATTTCAGTCGCATAGTGCTTAAGTTATGCCATTCACTTTTTAAG
>CAYMBT010000238.1:0-4237 GCA_964388755.1 uncultured Pseudobdellovibrionaceae bacterium
ACCAAGGGTTTTTTTCAAAGCCAATAGAAGAGTGCATATCTGTGTTGGGCTCTTGCGCCCAGTGAAGCATAAGTTCTTGGACGTTATTTAAATAAATGTTGCGCAATTGAGCGCTTTCAAGAAGACCCGAAGGAAGATTGGTCATTCCACTGGGTCCGGCTGGACGCCCCGGTATAGGACGATTCCCAACGCCACCATCCAATACACAATCATTGTTATTATTAGGATTGGTTCTTAAATCAGCAAACAAAATGACCGGATTGATTCTAATTTCTGGTAACCAAAAATTAGGATCAGCACACTGTCCTTGCGACATGGAGTTTAGATATTGAAAATTTCCACCATTACTAAGACCATTTAAATTACTATTGGTTAAATTATTTTGCAGCGTATTCTCTACACCTTGACGAATAGATTCATTACGCAAATCCAATGGATCGGCTTGAGAAAGATTAGTGGCCAATCTTCTGATCTTTTCTTTACGCACAACCCCATCAACTCTGAGGTGGGCCAGAATTCTCGCAGCAAATAACCAATTCAAAATTCCGCTCTCACGGCAATTTTCTGCAAACTGCTGATTAGCCGTAATAGTGTATGCAACAAGGTTATTGTATCCCGGAACAATTCCACCGCCGCCACTGCTCGCTGGTACAATGTTTGGTAAAGTCCCTAAGCGTGTTCGACAAAAATTTGATGGACCATCTAAATCAAGATACTCTTGCCAGCCTTGATGAGCGACACACACTGAAGGGTTTTCACCCGAATCATGGGGGGCGTCGGGCAATACGCTTCCTGCCGGATAGTATCCCAAGGGATGGGTATTAAGGCCTCGTGTTCCCAAAACACGGTAACGCCAAACAAAGAGTTTATAGTTCTGCCGCATTTGATAATTGATGTGTGCAATTTGATTCAAAACTTCGGCCTGCTTGGCCGCTCCGTAGTAAGCGGCAATATCCACAGCGTTTTGCAAATTGATTTTATCGTGAACAACGAGACCCACATTGATGGCCATGGCAAAAAAAACAAAAAGGACTTGAAAGAAGAGAGCAATAAAAATGGCCATCTGGCCTTTTTCGTTTTTTAAAAACATAGAATAAAGATTAGCATAAAGCTTTAGGTTTGTGTCTCGTTTTAGTCTCATCACTTTGACTTTTGGGAAGGGGCTAAGGACAATGTGATCATGAGACATCTATTGATCTGGCCTTTTGTCCTAATGCTTTTCATTTCTAAGCCCACTTTGGCCAACAACAAAAAACTGTTTGAAGGCTATTATAAAATCACTAAAGAAAGTCAGCATGTGGGTTACTACATCCAGCGCTACGAACTTGATACCGTTAAAAAACAATTTATCTCTACCTACTTCTTAAGAACCAACCAATTGGGCGGAAACATTTCTGAAAGCCTTAAAGCTTATTCCACCGAAACTCTTCTGCCGCTGAAGTATCAATACACCAGTCTTCAAGGTAGTTCTTCCAAAACCATTGATGCCAATGTTCGAAAAGACAAACGGGGCCATGATGTTTTACAGGTCAAGGTGAATGAGGATGGTAAGCTTCGTGTCTTTGAACAAAAAATGGAGAAAGGAACTTTCTTAAGCACTTTTCTGATTTATCTTCTACTTCAAGGCGAAAAGGGTATTAAGCCTGGAATAAAATATGAATTTAAAGCCATTGCCGAAGAAGATGGTAAACCTTACTCAGGCGATGTGTTTATCGATTCTGAACAAAAAGCTTTGGGGCTTGATGCTTTTAAAATTCTTTACACCTTCAAAAAAACCCAGTTTGTGAATTTTATCAATGCCGCAGGCGAAGCACTGATCACCGTGTCTCCAGCGCTGCAACTCTCAGCCGAACTTGTGGCTGACACAAAAATTGCGACAAAAGATATGATCTTTAACGAAAAAAGTTTGTCTCTTCTTTTTGGCAATATCCCAGAAGGGAAAACCCATCAATTGAATGATCAAAAAAATATCACGCCAACTTCAAATTTAAGCCCCAAAGAAGTGCCACCGGTTTTAAAGCCCGCCACTGATCCCACACCCAAGGCGAAAAATAACGAATGATCTTTTTTTTTCGTCGCCTCCTTGATCTTATCCCCGTTCTTATCGGGGCCATTCTTATTAGTTTTTTTCTGATTCATATTGTGCCCGGTGACCCGGTCGACATTATGTTGGGCGATTCAAGTTCAGCTTTTGACAAAACAGCTCTCAGAAAAGAGTTGGGCCTTGATCAACCCCTTCACCAACAAATGAAAACCTATGCTCTTAAGTTGATTCGTTTTGATCTTGGAAACTCGATTTACAACAAAAAATCAGTGGGTGCTGAAATTAGAGAACGAATTCCGGCCACAGTTGAGCTCACACTTTTTACTTTACTCTTTTCTCTGATCACAGCACTTCCGCTCGCGATTCTAGCCAGTGCATATAAAGATCAGTGGGTGGATCGATCACTGATGTTTCTCAGTCTTTTTGGTCAATCGGTTCCCAGCTTTTGGTTAGGACCACTTCTTATTTGGCTTTTTTCTTTGCAACTGAATCTTCTACCCGTGAGCGAAAGAGAAAGCTTTGGTCATCTTATTTTGCCCGTTCTCACACTATCGTTTTCAACCATCGCTTTTTTATTTCGAATTTTGCGCTCCTCAATGATTGAAACTTTAAGTGCTGAATATATAAAAGTGGCACAAGCTAAAGGCGTGAGCCGCTTTGAACTCTACTTTGTCCATGCGCTCAGTAACGCAGCCTTCCCGCTTCTGACAAGTCTTTCAATGATTGTGGGCTCACTTCTTTCTGGCTCTGTGATTGTTGAAATGCTTTTTGATTGGCCTGGTATCGGTACTCTTGTTTTTGAGTCTATTCAGAATCGGGACTTTCCGTTGATTCAGGGATGTATTTTGTTTTTAGCATTGATCACAATTTTTGTTCAGGTCATCACTGACTGCAGTTATCAATGGCTTAACCCTAAAGTGAGGGTTCAATGAATATACTTTTAAAATCACTTAAAGTTCGCTTTGGACTGGGATTGATCCTCATTTTTTTTGTATCAAGCTTTTTTTACTCTTTTGTTACAAAAAATGATCCCAATTATTTTCAACTTCAAGAGCGTTTCAAAACTCCAAGCCTTAATCACTGGATGGGAACCGACCAAAATGGACTCGATGTTTTCTCTCACGTTATGCACGGAGCAAAGATCAGTCTTTTTATTTCACTATCTGTGGTTGTGATTTGTTTGTTGATTGGTCTTTTTTTAGGGGCTTTAGCGGGTTACTGGGGACGGTGGCCTGATCGAATCATCATGAACCTTATAAATACTCTGAATGCGTTTCCTGGCTTTTTAATTATTTTAGCGGTGGCTGCTATTTTACAAACCACTTCAATTTTTCAATTAATTATTGTTTTAAGTCTCACGGGATGGACCAGTTACGCACGGATGGTGAGGGGCGAAGTTTTTCATCTTAAAGAAAAAGATTTTGTACAAAGTGCTGAAGCTTTGGGCGCGTCCACATTAAGAAAAGTTTTCTATCACATTGGTCCCGGGCTGATTGGCCCTTTAAGTGTGCAAGCTTCTTTTGCAATGGCCATGACCATTATGACCGAGTCGTCCTTAAGTTTTCTTGGCATTGGTGTGCCACCATCCACACCCACATGGGGCTCACTGCTCAATAGCGGAAGACATTTTATGCTCGAGGCTCCCCATATTAGTTTTTTTTCAGGTCTTGCACTGCTCATCACCGTTTTAGGTTTTAATCTCATCGGTGAAGGTTTAAGTGACCTTTTTAGTCGCAAAACAAGATAATCTTCCAATTAATATCAGATTCTTATTCATAAATTTGAATCAGCGGCTTGAGCCAAAGTAAGTTTTCTAGACAAACTCAGGCACCCCACCTACAATGAGGCCCATGCGTGAACTCATAGGACAACAGCTCATTATTGGACTCTCTGGCGAAGAGCTGACAAAAGACGAAGCCCAATTTATTATCGAAAACAATATCGGCGGCATTATTCTTTTTGCTCGTAACCTAAAATCTGTTGAGCAAATCCATAAACTTGTCAGCGACGTTCAACAGCTGCGCTATAAAACTCCAGAGAAAACTCCACTTTTTGTGTCTATCGATATGGAGGGCGGACGAGTTCATCGCCTCAAACCCCCATTCACCCAGTGGCCCGCCGTTAAAAATTTAGGAGACATCGATTCTTCAGCCGTAGCTTTTCAAATGACCCAGCTTATGGGACGCGAGCTTA
>CAYMBT010000239.1:0-4144 GCA_964388755.1 uncultured Pseudobdellovibrionaceae bacterium
AGACCAAAAATTGAATTTCTAAGCTTCCAGAGTTTACTAGGTGCAAGCTCTAGTCCGATGACAAAAAGTAAAAATACAACACCCAGTTCTGAGAAGTGTAAAATATCTTGGGACTCTTTGATAAAACTGAGGACAGAGGGGCCAATAATGACCCCCGCAAAAAGATAAGCAAGAATTGCCCCAAGCCCAATTTTACGAAAGAGGGGGACAAAAATAACTGCGGCAAAAGCCAAAGTAATGATTTGAATCAGTAAAGTATGCATAGCCCTATTTAAAGATTAAAAAAATTAATCTTTCTTCCAGTTTTGATGGCCTAAAAATTCTTTTTTACCAAGGTTAACCCCTGCATTTCTCAGTAAGACATAGGCTGTGGTGTAATGAAAATAAAAATTGGGGATAAGATGGGATTCAAAAAAATCAAGCCCCTTGAGGTGGTAACCCGGAAGCCAGGGAAAGCGTACAGTTTGATCAGCAAAGTTATCGAAATCACCCACTGTAAATTCAGACATAAAATGAAGTGTGCGATCAACTCGTTCAATCAGTGCGACTAAAGTGGTCTCGTTGTCCTCAAAAACAGGTGCAGTGCGGCCCGAAAGACGTGCGACTCCACCTTTAGCATTGTCAGTGGCAATTTGAATTTGTTTTACAAAGGGTAACATATCGGGTGCTGCTTTAAGAGACAGAAATGAATTTTCGTCAAAACCACGTTCTTTTGCAAAATCCTGGGCCGATTGCATACATTTTTTAAGCCCCTTAAGGCTTCGGCTCATTTGGGTCACAGCAATGTCAAAAACTAGTTGGCTCATAATTTACTCCTTAAGAAGTGTTATTTTTGATGAGACTATCAATCGCCAGGTTAAGGAGCAATAGGATTTATCTGACCGAATTTAAATCAAGGTGTTTCTCAATAGGTGAGATGATCAAAATGGCACCTTTGCGTATTGTCTCGAAGTGAGTATAAAAACTTTCAAAAAAACTTTTTTATGGTACTTTTTACGACTCAAAAATTTCATTTATTAAAACCATATTTTTTATGTTCTTCAGACTCAGGTCTTTCATAAATTTTGATTCGCCCAGACACAATAAACCAATACAGTGAATATAACTGAATTAAAATATTGAATATTTTTTAATAATAACAGTGACTTAGCTTTTAATAGAAAAATCAAATTGAGACTCATCATATAATAGAGAAAAACTATTAGCCTATAAGAACAAAGAATTAGATATAAGAGGCTATCTCATATAGATTTGAGTGTAATTAAACCCTTTAAGGAGGAATGTAATATGCAAACACTGATTAACACAAAGGTTCCCGAGTTCAAAGTTCAGGCTTATGTTGGTAATAATTTTAAGGAAGTGACAGATAAAGATCTTAACGGCAAATGGTCTGTATTCTTTTTCTACCCTGCTGACTTCACATTTGTTTGCCCGACAGAGCTTGGTGACATGGCTGACAAATATCAAGAGTTTAAAAAAATGGGCGTTGAAGTTTATTCTGTAAGCACAGATACACACTTTACCCATAAAGCTTGGCATGACACTTCGCCGACCATTAAAAAAATTCAGTACCCAATGCTTGCTGATCCCACAGGTCATCTTTCAAGAGCCTTTGGTGTTTACATCGAAGAAGCGGGTCTTGCTTACCGCGGAACTTTTTTAATCAATCCAGAAGGTCTTATTAAATTGGCTGAGATCAATGACAATGGAATCGGCAGAAACGCGGACGAGTTGATGAGAAAAGTACAAGCCGCCCAGTTTATTGCAAAAAACCCCAATGAAGTTTGCCCAGCCAAATGGACTCCGGGTGCAGAGACTTTAAAACCCGGCCTTGACCTCGTTGGTAAAATTTAATCCTCAATTTTTTTGGGGTGCGTTTATGCACCCCTTAATTTCTAAAGGTGATGGCTATGTTGGATCAAAATATTTCTGAACAGTTAAAAACAGTTTTCGCCAATCTTAAAAATGAAATTAGTCTTGTGTATATTCAATCTGAACATGCTAAACAAACCGAGCTCGTAGAAATGCTTAACGATGTCGCTGGCACCTCTGACAAAATAAAGGTTGTGGCCTCCGATAAGACAGCCTCCTATCCACAGTTTGAAATTTTCTATAAAGGTCAGCCTAACGGAATTCGATTTAACGGAATCCCCGGTGGACACGAATTTACCTCACTGATTGTTGCTATTCTCAACTCTGATGGGCTTGGAAAAATGCCCGATGCAATGATTATCGATCGTATTAAAGGACTTAAAGGTCCCATCCATATTAAAACCTATATTTCTTTATCTTGTGAGAACTGTCCCCAAGTGGTTCAAGCACTGAATTTGATGGCGACTCTTAAAGATGATTTTACCCACGAAATGATTGATGGCGAATTTGTGCCAGAAGATATTAATAATTTGAAAATCCAAGGTGTTCCAAGCGTGATTCATCAAGATCAAATGATCAGCTCTGGTAAAACAAGCCTTATGGAGCTCATCGAAAAACTAGAAAACACTTTTGGTAAATCCGATGAAAGCTCTTTACAAAAAAATAAAGATCTTGGTCTTTATGATGTGGTTGTTGTCGGTGCTGGTCCTGCCGGAGTCTCTTCGGCCATTTATTCGGCTCGCAAGGGATTAAAAGTTGTCATCATCACAGATCGTTTAGGTGGTCAGTTGCAAGACACCAAAGGAATCGAGAATTTAATTTCTGTTCCCTACACTGAAGGTCCAGAACTTTCTGACCGACTTCATAAACATATGAAAGAGTACGACATACAAATCTTAGAACACAGAAGAGTCGAAGCCGTTGAGCCAGGGAATCCACAAAATATTAAACTCACCAGTGGTGAATACTTACAAGCAAAGTCGCTGATCATTGCCACAGGGGCTAAGTGGAGAGAGCTTAATGTCACCGGAGAAAAAGAGTACCTCGGTCGCGGAGTGGCCTTTTGTCCCCATTGTGATGGTCCCTATTATAAAGGAAAAGACATTGCTGTGGTCGGTGGCGGAAACTCTGGTGTTGAAGCAGCCATAGACCTTTCTGGAATCGTAAAATCAGTGACCCTTATCGAGTTCAACGAAGAACTCAAAGCTGATGAGGTCTTAGTTAAGAAGCTAAAATCAATACCCAATGTTAAAATTATTAAAAATGCCAGAACCCATCAAGTCATGGGTAACGGTGAAAAGGTGATTGGCCTTGAGTACGAAAACCGTAAGACCCAAAACATAGAAAAAATTGATCTCGATGGCATCTTTGTTCAAATCGGCCTTATTCCCAACAGCTCTTTTTTAAAAGGCCTTGTTGAGATGAATAAATATGGCGAGATCCTGATCGACAACAAATGCAAAACCAGCCAACCCGGTATTTATGCGGCAGGGGACGTGACCAACATTCCTTACAAACAAATTGTTGTGGCTCTTGGTGAAGGTGCAAAGGCTGCACTTTCGGCTTTTGAAGATCAAATGGTCTCTTAACAGCAATTTGATCATCTTCTATTTATTTTCAAATGAGTCTCATTTTTTATAATGAGAATTTACCCTTGCTGTAATTTTTATCCCCATGATCCAGTTTTTTACAATATGGATACAAACAAAGATCATGATTTTATGGCGATGTAGACGCAGCCAAAAGAAGTTCCGTTGGTCAGTGGATTTGAAAACTCTATGGCGAAAGCCGTTGATTCTTTAAAGGCTTTTTTAAGGTGATTGTTAAAGTCATCATCAGGCTTTCCGTCAGCCCACAATCCAAAGACACCACCGGGTTTGAGTTTTGTACATAATATTTCAAGTCCTGCTTGGCTGTAAAACTCAGAGTGGCTTGGGTGTAAAAGAAAGTCAGGTTTGTGGTCGATATCTAAAAGTATGGCATCATGCAGATCTTGAGTTTGTTGAAAGCTTAAGTTTTTTTGAGCGGCGAGTTTAAAAAAGTCAGCTTCTATAAATTCACACCTTGGATCAGTGACAAGTTTTTGCGCCATGGGCAGAAGTCCATTTTTATGCCAATCAATCACTGGCTTTAAATATTCAACGACATAGAGATTTTTGACTCTTTCGTCTTCAAGTGCAGAAAGTGCTGTGTAGCCAAGGCCAAGCCCGCCGACAACGACGTTTAAATTTTGACCGAAACATTTTTTGAGACCTAATTTTGAAAGCTCATG
>CAYMBT010000240.1:0-4095 GCA_964388755.1 uncultured Pseudobdellovibrionaceae bacterium
TAAGATGGGGTTTTTCTTGCAGACTACTGATTTCTTTTTCAATCAATTCAACTTCATCTAAATTCAGTGCAAGAGGCTTTTCAACAAAAACATGTTTTTTAGCTTTGATCGCTTTTAAAACATAATCTGCATGGGTGTCATGGCGAGTTCCCACCACAACAATCTGGGAGCTTGAAGCAAAAATGGCGTCATCACTTGAAACCAAGTTCTTAAAACCAAATTTCTGTGAAGCGGTATAAGATGTCACACCCTTACTGCTCATCACAGAGTCAAAACCCACTTGAGCTTTTTTAAAGGCCGGCATTAAAAAGCGAGAAGCATAGTTACCAGCACCAATAAAGCTGACATTAAGATCACCCTTAAAAGTTTCACCAGTTTGGCTTAGAATTTCTTTTTTCTGACTGGATTCAAAACTGTTGGGATAATTTAAAACAACCCCTAAGGATGACTTTGTTTCGTCACTGATCAGATCATAAGCTTTTTCAGCCTCTTTAATATCAAACTGATGGGTCAAAAGAGTTGAAACATCAATCAAGTTTGCTGCCATCAAATCAAGGATAGCAGAAAAGTTTCTTTGTTCAGTCCAGCGCACATAAGGCAGTGGATAATCTAAACCCTTTTCTTCGTAGTCAGCGTCGTACCTGCCAGGTCCGTAAGAGCAAGAAACCTGAAAGCTCAGTTCTTTTTTAAAAAATATGGTGCGCGAGAGTTCCATGCCGGTCACACCCACTAAAACGATGCGTCCTTTTTTTCGGCACATCTCTGCGGCTTGCATGATCGGTTCGTTACTACTGGTTGATGCAGTAATGATAACGCCATCAACACCATGACCACCCGACATATTGTTACTGGCAACTATGGGATCCATGTGGCTAGGATTAATGGCGTTGATTCCCATCTTTTGGGCCACGTCGACTTTGGATTGATCAAAATCAAGACCCAGAACTTGGCAACCATTGGCCCGTAAAATTTGCGCAGTTATTAAACCAATCAAACCAAGTCCGGTGACAATAAATTTTTCACCAAGAGTTGGGTTGAGTAATCGCACACCTTGTAAACCAATGGCTCCGACGATTGTAAATGCGGCTAACTGAGAGTCCACTCCATCCGGAATTTTTGCGCAAAGATTTTCAGCCACCGAAACAACTTCGGCATGGTGGCCATTAGAGACCACACGATCACCAACACTGATGCTCGTTACACCTTCACCAATAGCGATAACACGACCAACATTGCTGTAACCCAGTGGCATGGGCTGACTGAGTTTACTGGTGACGGCTTCTATGGTGGGCAAAAGACCATCGGTTTTAATTTTATTAAGAACCATCTTCACTTTGTCAGGTTGCTGCTGAGCTTTGCTTAAATAGTTGGCCTTACCAAAATCAATCATCATTTTTTCGGTACCCTTAGAGATCAGGGTACACTCGGTGGCTATAAGAACTTGGCCGGGCATCACTTGTGGAGGAGGAACATTGGCAATATTGATCTGACCTTTTTTAAGGTCCTGTAGCACTTGCAGCATAATCTCCCGCTGGTTTGATATTGGACTAACAAGTTATATAAGATTATCTGGACTTTATCAGGAGTTTTGCCTTGCGTCACCTTGCTGAGTATGTTGCCAGAGCCCGTTCAATGCCCGTTCAGGTTCTCTGTTTAAAAATATTTTCAATACTGCTACGTAAATGGCAAAGAACTCGCTCTCGTCTCTACTATCAAACCTTCTCAAGCTTCAGTTACGACTCTCAGTTAACCATTGAAACCGGATCATTTTTGCCACCAGATCATAAGTGGCTTAAAGAAAAAGAATCATTTATAAATCAAGCCCTCAAGCCCATCATCAACCATAGTTTTGATCTTCTTGGCTCGGGCCCAGTCAAAGTCAATTATAGTGCCGATGTTCCTGGTTTTGGAGTTCACAAATATCCAAGCAACCCTAAAAATTGGTCCCTAGAGCAAATTAAAAAAGCTCAACACATCAATCAATCCAATCAAAAAAAATCCAAAGAAATTTTACAAATGCTTGATGCTGATTACTTGCCTATTGATTGGCAACTGGATTTTAAATCAGGCTACCGTTGGGACAATAACTGCTGGTGGGAGAAAATCCCCTATGGTCACAAACCCGGAGTGGATATCAAAATCCCCTGGGAGCTCAGTCGCATGCAGCATCTGCCCACACTCGCCTATGGTTACCAACTTGCACTTTCAAACAAAGACGAAAAGCTTGCCAAAAAATATCTTGATGAATTTAAACATCAGATCCTCGATTTCATTGCTAATAATCCCCCAGGCTTTGGAGTCAATTGGAAGTGTCCCATGGATGTGGCCATTCGTGCCGCCAATTGGCTGATCACATTTGATCTTTTTCAAACAGACAAAAACCCATTTAATAAAGAATTTATTTCTGTTCTTAGTAACAGCGTTTTTGATCACGGAGTCTTTGTTGAAAAGAACTTTGAAAAAGCCACTGACTTTCGCGGCAACCATTATTTGGCCGACATCGCGGGCCTTACATTTATTTGTTTTTATCTCTCAAAAAATCCTACAACGATGCGCTGGAGAAAACTCTGTGTTCAAGAGCTGAAAGCCGAGCTCGATTACCAATTTCTAGATTCCGGAGCCAATTTTGAGGGTTCAACCGCTTACCACCGCCTATCGACAGAGATGATGGTTTACCCCATTGCTTTAGCCCTTATAAAAGATGATTTTAAAACCACTAATCATCAAGACTTCTTCCAAAAAATATTTGGTATGTCCCAATTTTCAAAAGATGTGACCCGCCCTGACGGAAACATTTTACAAGTGGGCGATAATGATAGCGGCCGTTTTTTTAAACTTCATCCCGCTTGGATGCTTAAAAATAATCAATTGCAAGAGAACCATCTTGATGTCTCTCACCTCTCTAAAACACTTGATGCATTTTTAACCGGCAAAGAGTCTGACATTGAAAGCTCAATCATTAATAAGAGCTTTAAAAATAAAAATATGAACCTAGAAAGTGATCCCTCAAAATTACAAATCAATCACAAAAAACTAACCTCCCATTATTTTGAACACCCTTGTGAACATAAAATTAAACTGGCTCAACAAAAAATGACCTACGAGTTTAAGCCTAAACATTTCGATCTTAGTAAAATAGAATCATTATGTTACGAAGATTTTGGTCTTGTGATTTATAAAACGGCTGACTTGTTTCTTTCGTTTCGCTGCGGTCCCGTGGGTCAATTGGGCCGAGGAGGACACGATCATAACGACCAACTCTCTATTGAGCTTTACTTTGATAACGAGTACCACATCATTGATCCCGGCACGTATATCTATACCCCAAGTCCCAAAGATCGAAATCTCTACCGCAGTAACTCAGTTCACTTTTGTCCACAGCCACTGAATCAAGAGATGGGTCAGCTGGATAAAGGACTTTTCTTTATCGAAAAAGCGAGCCCTGGAAAGTTGATCTCTTTTAATCAATATCAATGCCAAGGGTTATTAACTGGCTTTGGTTTTCCAATTATCAGACAGATTACTCTTGGGTCTTCGATAGTGATTCATGATTATATTTTCTCTGACACAAAAATGCTTGATCTCAAAACGATCAAAAAAATACCTTACTCAGCTGGCTATGGTGTTCAATAACTTATTTAAAATTATTATTTTAAATTCTTTTTGGTGCCAATAGCGATGATGTTGACTCTAAGACTTTTAAAAATTGAAAAAGAGTTGATGATTCTTTCGTAAAGTGAGCCTAGAAGAAAGAAAATCACATTAAATTTAAGATAATTAGGTTGAATCTCAAACTGCTGAAATTCCCAATGATAATTGGCACCAAAATGTCTTTTGATGTCTTTAGGAGTATTGATTTTATGCAAAACAGAGTAGAGAGTCGTGGTTTTACCCGAGCCAGTCGGACCAGTGACCAAAACAATGCCATGAGGTACTTTAATGGCTGTTTCTACATGATTCAGCGCTAGACCGCGCAATCCCAAGTCTGGCAACGATGGTACTTTGACTTCTTTTTTTAATAACCGCATAACTACTTTTTCGCCATGAATAGTCGGCAGGGTTGAGACCCGCAAATCGACTTCATCGCCATCGCTT
>CAYMBT010000241.1:0-4061 GCA_964388755.1 uncultured Pseudobdellovibrionaceae bacterium
AGTATAATTTTTACTATATAAAAACAAAAAGATCTCTTGCAAAGAAAGATGACCGTTGATCTGTTTAATAAAAGGCAGTGCACTTTCTGGCAGATTAAAAGCCTCACCTTTTTCAAAAACCAAACAAGGGTGTGGATCTTTTTTTAGAGTATGCTTTTTGAGTGACGGTCTAAAGTTCTCGAGTCTTCCCATAGTGACTCAATGATATCACAGGCTCAGAGTCTGAGCTTCAAAAAGACCTTATCGCTTTAGTCTAAGGTCGAGAAGTAAAAGTGACTTTTTAATAGATTGAATTAAAGACCGTCTGTCTTTTTTTGCACAATAAAGCCAGCTTTTTGAGCCTTAAGTAGATCTTTATGTTTTATTTTATAAGTATTTAAAATCCCTGTCTCTGTTCCGCAGACTTGAATTCTCATCAGTCCATCGGGGCGTTTTTCAGATTCAATAATTTCTACTCCTGGAAGATCTTGCCTGGCCATCACATCTAAAGGGATACCCGTCCTGGCTTCGCACTGCAAGCTGCCGTCAGGCTTAACAACAGTGATGCTGCCCAGATCTTCTTGGGTGTAACCCGTAGGTGGTTTAGCATCAACATCCTCAAGAACACCTAAGCCGTCGCGACGACAGTGACCCGTACTACAAGCCACCGCACCCAGAAAAATAAGTGAAAGAAGTGCTTTAAGTTTAAGAGACTTAAAGCTCGTAACTCCACTTAAAAGGATTTTCACGTTCATTTTTAATATCCAATCGAAAAATGTTAGCGTCGTTAGAGATAATATAAATTTGATGGGTTTCTGGATCAACTGTTGGTCGAGAAAATAGACCTCGTCCCGTTGAGAATTCCGCCGCTTTTGAAAAATCAGATTTATTACGAATAACTAAAGCTCCTAAAGACTCACCGTAAACAATGTACTGATTATAGCTTGTGATTTCAGTGGATAAGCCACGAATCTTAACTATTTTTTTAATAAGCTTACCCGAAATTCGGTCTAGGATATGGATTTCGCCACCTGCGGTTGGATAATAAACCTTATCTCCGTCAACCATGACAGGTTGGTAGCTGCCAGTATCATGTCGCCAAATGATGTTACCGTTATTTTTATCAAGGCAAAATAACGAGTTAGCAAAACTTGATACCAAAATACAGTTATCTGCAATCACCGCCGTTGCATCAACGTCAGTAAATTTTTTGTCATCACCAATTCGCTTCGACCATACTTCTCGACCATTTTGGGCATTGATTGCAGAAAAACGCCCATCGCTAAATCCCACATAGATGATCCCATTTTTTACAACCGGAGCCGTTTGACCGCGCAAGGACATACTTGATTTTGCAGCATTGGTTTTAATCCATTGGGTTTCACCAGTGGTTTTGTCCAGTGAGTGAAGGGTGTTGTTGGCGGTCACATGAAATACTGACCCACCATCCACTGTGGGATGGATCAAAGATTCAGAGTTAACAGCCACTTTCCAGAACACTCGCCCTGAGAAAAGATCGAGGCAGTAAAAAAAACCGTCATTACCACCAAAAAAAAGACGGTCTTCATTGAGGGCAGCTCCACCCTCGACTCCATCTTTAACTTTAAAACTCCAAATTTCGTGTCCAGAATCTCTTTTAAAGGCCTTAATCCCATCAATGGCGTTGCCTTGAACAACAATGTCTTTGGTGATGAGAGGAGCCATACGATTAAGATGGCGATAGGACATATTGGTGGATATTAGGCCCGATCTCGACCACTGTCTTGATAATTCAATGGCCCCATGGGATTTAAAGCTAAGGGTGCATGTGATAAGTAGTAAAAAAAATTTCAAGATTTCTTCTCGTCTTTAATATTTTTTTTAACTTCAGATTTTATAGAACCACTTTCAAGAATGCTGCCATTGCGTGATTTAAACTCAAGAAATCGCAAATAGCGTTTAGCGCTAAAGCCTTCAGTACTATTGGGTGATTGAGAGCTGAGTTTTTCAAACCATTTTTTAGCTTCATCGATCTTACCAATTTGCTCGAGGCAAACACCCAACTTAAGTTGCGCTTGGTCTTTAATAAAACTTTCACTTTGGGCAACAAGCTCCCATAAAGAAACCGCTTTTTCACATTGGTTTGAAAGAGCATAAAGGTCACCACCGCGCATTTGTAAAACCGAAAGTAGAATGTTTTTACTCTCAAAGTTTTTAAGAACACTTTCAATAGTAGCAGCACCTTTGTCTGGCATTTTGTATTCAGCATAAATCTCTGAAAGAATCAGTGCGGCTTCGCCAACGGCGTTTTTGCCAGGATTTTGTTCAATGAATTTTTGCAGTTTCTCGATGATGTCACCGTAATCTTTGGTGATATCTCCCGAAGCTAAAGCTTTTGGAGTTTGAACGGGCGTATCCTTTTTATCTTTTTGCTCGCTGGCCTCTTTAGCTTGGTCAAAATCAGTTTTTCGCTCTTCGTAAACTTTTGTCACAGAATAGAGGTCATTAAAAGCGAGTAGTTCGTTTTGACGATCGACACTTTGTTTGTAGAGCCAAGCGCTCATGGTCATTATAACGACGGCAAAAAGAATCAGTAGCTTTTTAAAATGAAGCTCAATCCATTGAGAAGCTTTTGTGGCTATATCTATGATATCCCAGTTGTTATTCGATGGCTTCACGTGCAACTCCCCGTTTTACCTTGAAAGATCTTCGATCAAGGAAGACAAAAAAATAATTTCATATTTCAGTACCTAAGAAAAGAACTTAATCCACAAAAAGTCAATAATGAAGACCCTTTGGCTGATCAATATCACTGAATTTTTGAGATTGTGTTGATTTGATTTCAAGGGATTTATTAAAGAGACTTTAAAGGCCCTTAAGACAAGGGCCTTTAAAAAAGGCTTAACGGTTATAAACTTCTTTAAGAGTAGTAAAGGGACGGGAAACTTGACCTTGATGCTTACGCTTTAATTGACCCAGAACATGAAGACGATCAGTGGCAATCTTAAACGCCGCATCGTAAGTTGAGCAATTGTCTCTGCGAGCCACAGCAAAAACTTTCATCATATTGTCATAAACAGAAGTCGTTCTCTCAAGAGCTCTTTCAGCTGAATAGCCTTCAAGTTCAGCAAAAACATTCATAAGGCCTCCAGCGTTGGCCACAAAGTCCGGAGCATAAAGAATTCCCATTTCACGAAGGGCATCGGCATGACGAGTTTCTGCTAACTGATTATTGGCTCCACCTGACACAATTTTACATTTGAGTTGGGGGATGGTCTGGTCATTGATGATGGCACCTAGCGCGCAAGGAGCAAAAACTTCGCAGTCGGCAGCATGGATCGTTTGTGGGTCGGCCACTTCACAGCCAAATTCATCAGAGATCTTTTTGACTTTTTCGTTATCGATATCGGCAATAATAACAATCGCCCCTTCTTCTTTAAGGTAGCTGACGAGATTGTAGCCTACGTTTCCTAGACCTTGAACAGCCACACGAAGGCCTTTTAAGTTTTCGCTTCCAAGCTTTTCTTTACATGAAGCTTTGATAGACATGAGAACGCCATGGGCCGTGTAAGGTGAAGGATCTCCAGATCCGCCTAAACCTTTGGGGATACCTGTGACCCAAGGTGTCTCCATATAAACATTTTCCATGTCGCGCACCGTGGTGCCCACATCTTCAGCTGTAATATAGCGACCGTTAAGAGCATTAATGTACATTCCAAAGGCGCGAAAGAGGCCTTCTGATTTATCTTTTTTAGGATCACCGATAATAACCGCTTTCCCGCCGCCTAAATTAAGACCAGCTGCAGAGGCTTTATAAGTCATGCCTTCAGAGAGGCGAAGGACGTCAATGAGAGCGTCTTCTTCGTTGGCGTAATTCCACATGCGTGTTCCGCCGAGGGCCGGTCCTAGAGTGGTGTCGTGGATGGCAATAATCCCTTTAAGCCCTGTATTTTTATCATGACAGAAAATAACTTGCTCGTGATTACCAAGCTTTTGAATCTTTTCGAACACCATAGGTACTCCTCTGTGTGATCTTTAACGGATCAGCTGCAAAATGAAAAGTAACCTTAATAAAGACAAGCACAGTTGTCCAAGGGAAATTC
>CAYMBT010000242.1:0-3988 GCA_964388755.1 uncultured Pseudobdellovibrionaceae bacterium
TTGGATTTCGCAGTCAAGAGGTTGAAGATGTGGTTTATGCTCTTCCGGCTGACGTTGATTTTGAACAGGGTGTTCGCGATAGCTTACGACAACTTTCTAAGTAAAAAAGGATTTTTATATGGAGCAAAATTTGCGAGATAATCAAATTCTTTCTAGCCTGAGTGCTCCCCAAGAAAACACTTGGGAGAACACTTTACGCCCCAGTTGTTTTGACGATTTTCCCGGGCAAACGAAGATCGTTGATAAGTTAAAAGTTTATATCGAGGCGGCTCAGAAAAGAAAAGAGCCCCTTGATCACATTCTTCTTTCTGGTCCTCCAGGACTGGGTAAAACCACCCTTGCATTTTTGCTCGCTAAAGAAATGGGTGTGGATATAAAAACCACATCAGGCCCGGCTTTGGATAAAAAAGGAGATCTTGCTGCTCTTCTGACAAGTCTTAAAGAAAACTCCATTCTTTTTATCGACGAGATCCATCGTCTTAATCGTACCGTCGAAGAGTATTTGTACTCGGCCATGGAAGATTATTACGTTGATATTATGACGGGTGACGGACTGAGTGCCAGATCCATGAAATTTCAATTAGCCCCGTTTACTTTGATTGGTGCCACCACCAGAGCCGGTTTACTGAATGCGCCTTTTCGTGACCGATTTGGCATTGTTGAAAGACTTTCATTTTACGAAAAAAAAGAGCTGGTTGAAATTTTATCCCGCTCTTCAAAACTATTAAAAACTCAACTTCAAGCCGAAGGGGCCTTTGAGATTGCTAAAAGAAGCCGTGGAACCCCTCGAATCGCCAACCGTCTATTAAAGCGGGTCAGAGATTTTGCGGAAGTTAAAAATGAAGGGGTCACAACCCTAGATTTAGCCTGTTATGCCCTCGATCAGATGGAAGTGGATCATCTTGGCCTTGACGATATGGACAGAAAAGTTCTAGGAGTGATCATTAATAAATTCTCCGGTGGGCCTGTGGGTATTGAAACCCTTTCGGCCTCATTATCTGAAGATAAAGGAACCATCGAAGAAGTGTATGAACCCTATCTCATTCAAGAGGGACTTATACAAAAAACCGCCCGTGGACGTGTGATCACAGACCTGGGCCGAGAACATTTTAAGACGATTTAGAAAGGCCTCCCTCTTGTTCTTACAAAAAACTCTCAAAAGTAAAGCTGTTATCAAAGGGATTGGTCTTCATAAGGGTATTGAAACTTCACTTTCATTTTGTCCTGCACCGGTCAATACCGGGATTCATCTTGTGAGAACCGATCTTGAAGGTTGTCCATCGGTCCCAGTCCATGCCGATTACGTCAAAGCCACAGCCCTGGCTACAACTTTGGGTACGGACCGATTTGTGGTTTCAACCGTTGAGCACTGTTTATCAACTTTAGCCGCTTTTAGAATTGATAACGTTTATCTAGAACTTAAAGGGGGAGAAATCCCCATCGGTGACGGCAGTGCAAAGATCTTTATGGATGAAATTAAAAAAGCCGGAACTATCGAACAATCTGAGCCGCGAAAATATATTTATATCACTAAGCCCATCCATTGCGGGGATGAAAGCAAACACGCCTACGTTGTGCCCTATAATGGTTTAAGACTCAGTTGTACCATCGACTTTGCCCACAAGATGATTGGTCAGCAGTTTATTGATATCGATATCAACGAGCAAACTTTTGCCAGCGAGCTGGCTTCAGCCCGAACCTTTGGCTTTGTCAAAGACATCGAAAAAATGCGAGAAATGGGTCTTGCCATGGGGGCCTCCCTTGAAAACGCTATCGCTGTTGACGACGATAAAATCGTCAATCCCGAGGGCTTACGTTTTGATAATGAATTTGTTCGCCATAAAGCCATGGACGCCCTTGGGGATCTGATGACCTTAGGTCGACCTCTTATGGGGCACGTTGTTCTTTATAAAGCCGGGCATGATTTACTGAACCAATTGGTTAAAAAGATTCTTGAGTCACCAGACAGTTACCAGGAGCTTGAATTAGGGGCTGGAGTCCCTGAATTTGAGAGTTTTGAAGTCCCTTTTAACGGAAGAGCTTGACCCTCTGAGAGAGCCTAGGTAAATCCTTGGCATCATACAGACAGGGCAAAAAACAATGGAAAGTAAACACCTCCATTTTCTAGGCTCTACTGTTTCAAGGAGAAGTCATGATCATTGCTGTACCAAAAGAAATTAAAATTAGTGAAAACCGTGTGGGTCTTACCGAAGCTGGTGTTCGTCAGTTGGTTCTAGAAGGACATAAAGTTTATGTTCAAAGAGATGCCGGTATGGGTTGCATGATCAGCAACGAAAACTATCAAAGTGCTGGGGCCACCATTCTTGATACGGCCCAAGAGATTTACAATATCGCCGACATGATCGTTAAGGTGAAAGAGCCGTTACCAGACGAGTATAATCTTCTTAAAGAAAATCTGATTCTTTACACTTACCTGCATTTAGCAGCAGAACCACAACTGACAAAAGTTCTTTGTGATCGCAAAGTCAAAGCTGTGGCTTACGAAACCATCGAAGATGAAAAAGGTGGATTACCTTTATTAACTCCAATGTCAGAAGTGGCAGGTCGCATGGCGACCCAGGTCGGAGCCTTTTATCTACAAAGAGATAAAGGTGGAAAAGGAATTCTTCTGGGTGGAGTGACAGGTGTGCGTCGCGGACGAGTCACCATTCTTGGTGGTGGAGTGGTAGGGGTTAATGCCGCTCAAATGGCTCTTGGCTTAGGGGCTGAAGTCAGAATTCTTGATGTGAACCACTCGCGCTTAGAGTATTTGGACCATATTTTTAATCAACGAGTCACTACTATCTACTCAAACCAACAAAATGTTGAAGAATCAGTGCTCGAGTCAGATTTAGTGATCGGTGCCGTTCTTCTCGCAGGTCGTAAAGCTCCAAAGCTTGTCACAAAAGCTATGGTCGAGCAAATGGCTCCAGGATCTGTGGTTGTTGATGTGGCCGTTGACCAAGGTGGTTGTATTGAAACATGTAAACCAACAAGCCACACCCATCCGACTTACGAGGTCAATGGCGTGATTCATTACTGTGTTCCTAATATGCCAGGAGTTGTTGCAAGAACTTCAACTTATGCACTGACCAATGTGACTTTTAAGTATGCATCGATCATCGCTAAAATGGGCTTAGAATCTGCTGTACGCGCGTTCCCACTTCTTGAAAAAGGGGTTAACGTTTACGGTGGGTCTGTGACTTATGAAGCTGTGGCTTCTGATTTAGGTTTAGAGTACACACCTTTTTCTAAAATGATCTAAGCTTAAGTCTTTAATAAAAATAAATATTTCCAAAATCCTCTGTCGAAAGATAGGGGATTTTTTGTTTGAGAAGCCTTTTCGTCACTTTGGGGTGGGGATGTCCATATTTCTTTTTTCGTGCACTAAATATGGCCCAACGGGGTTTAATGACTTTAAGCAATTGGTCGGATGTGCTTGTGTTACTACCATGGTGTCCGGCGATTAAAATGGAGATCGGAGAGGGTAAGTGATGGGCCCATTTTTTTTCTTCGGCCATGGTTGAATCCCCGGTGATCAATATCTTTTTATCAATCAGATATATGATGCTGCTGGCGTTTCTACTTTTATCCGAGCCCAGTGAAATGACTTTAATAAAAGAAGGTGGCGCAAAACAATTTTTAAATTTTTGCACAAATGGATTATTTTTTTTGGGATAGTAAATACACAATTCTTTAACATGATCTGAAAATCTTTTGATCAAGTTAATGTGATCATAATCAAGATGGGTAATGAAAATTTGATTTCTTTTTTGTCCACAAAAATTTTTAACAAGACCCATATTTGATCTTTCTCCCCCCAAATCAAAGTGATAACAAGTGTTGTCATGGATGTAAGTGCTCCATGAGCCTTGTCCCACATTCCATACAATAAAGTGGGGTTGAAAATCATATTTAATTTCTGTGCCAAGAAAAAATAAAAATAAAAAAAACACTAACTGCAACAAAGTGACATCCGTTTTTTATT
>CAYMBT010000243.1:0-3979 GCA_964388755.1 uncultured Pseudobdellovibrionaceae bacterium
CAGAAACCTTCCTGATTGGGACCTTTGAAGAAGCAGTACTGATCGCTTATCAAAAGTCTCGTATTGCTGACACGGTCTTGATGTCACCGGGTTGCTCGAGCTTTGATATATTCGATAGCTATGTTGAGCGCGGAAACTACTTTAAAGAAATCGTGAACGGTTTTAATTAAGAATTATTTTTGATTTAAAATACAAAAAAGGGATAAGTCGAACTTATCCCTTTTTTTGTCTTTGGATGAGTAGCGTCCTTAAAATTTGTTTTTTTAAAAAATGTATCCATAAAAAACTAACCCATCCGATCTTATTAAAAACTGACCTACTTATTTTTAAAAATGTAAGAGTCTTGTAGGGGGGGGCTTTATGATTCAATCTATCCCCGAGTTGGGGACAACGCCTCTCTTTGGGTCCAGCGCTGAGTTGCCAACTTATTAAAGTCTTGTGACAATAGGGGTATGGCTAGTCATGTTAAAAATATCTATCTTGTTCTCTTTGTACTCATCACTTTTGGTCTTATTCAGGTTTATAGCAGCAGCTATATCTACGCCATTGATAAGTATGGCGATGGTTTACTTTTTTTTAGAAAACAATTGATCTTTGTGTTTATCGGGCTTGGTTGTTTGGCTTTACTTTTAAAACTCCCCCTGCAAACTTTTATTCGTTGGGGTTGGACATTTTGGGCTATTGCCGTTTTTGGATTGATTCTCACTTTTGTCCCAGGCCTTGGAGTGAAAGTCGGCGGGGCACAAAGATGGCTTGCTCTGCCTTTTGGCTTTCGTTTTGAACCCAGCGAATTGATGAAGGTCTCTCTTCCTCTCATTTATGCCTCATTTCTTTATCAGGGCAATCAGCAATGGGGTCGATGGACCTTGCCACTTCGAACTGTAATTATTCTTGGCCCCATCTCACTTTTACTTCTTCAGCCTGATTTTGGCTCGTTTACGATTTGTATGATGGTTCTGGCCACTCTCCTTTTCGCCTTTGGTTTATCTTGGCGTTTAATCTTGAGTGGTTTAATTGTGGCATTGCCCACATTTTATTTTCTGGTGATGAACGTGCCCTATAGAAAAGCCAGGGTGCTTGCTTTTCTTGATCCTTTTAAAAATTCTGAAGGCAGCGGATTTCAGCTCATCCAAAGTATGATTAGTTTTCACTCGGGTGGCCTAACCGGTGTTGGCATTGGTAATGGTCAAGGAAAGCTCTTTTTTTTACCGGCAGCCCATACCGATTTTACATTGGCTGTTCTCGGTGAAGAGTTAGGATTTATTGGTTTTATTATTTTACTTTTTTGTTATGGCTATTTGGTTTGGCGATGTTTTCAGCTCTCTTTTTCTCTTAATCATTCCACCCAACAAGCTCTCGCTCTCGGTTTGACTGTTACTTTTTCTTACTCTGTTTTTGTCAATGTTGGGGTGGCCCTAGGACTTTTGCCGACCAAGGGTTTGACCCTGCCTTTTTTAAGCTATGGGGGAAGCTCATTGATTATTAATTGTTTTCTCTTTGGAGTGCTGCTGAATTTATTTGTCAATTATCAGACGGTGAGCCTGAGAAAAAAAATAAGAAGAGCATAAACTGCTTTTCGTCTTAAAATGAATCACCCCTGTCAAAAAAATAGGGGGCTGATTAAGAAACATAAATGATCTCAAAAGGCAGTCAACCTCCTAAAAACCTAACCCAATTTTGTGTCCTAAATCATTTTAGTTTGACTACAGTGGGCTCGGCTTTTGCTCTTTAAGAGCTGTATATCAGTATCCAAGGAGAAAAAATGAGAACCAAAAGCCAAAGAGACAACCAACTTTATATCATTGCGGGATTCTTAGGCCTTTTGATCTCATTCTCGCAATTTAATCTTTTAGAGATTTTAAGAATTGATCGCTTTCAACACACATTAGTATCAGCGATCTTAGTGGTGGGTCTTTATCTTGTGCTATCTACTCGCTCTGTGGCGCAGCTGATGATGGTCCTCTTGTTTGTTGTTGGCCTTGGTCTTTTTAAAGAGCTCTCTGATCCGATGTTTGATAGCTTAGATATGCTCGCCAATTTAGTGGGTGTTCTCATCGGTCTTATGATCAGTTTAGCCAGCCACTTTAAACCTTTTGGCAGCCCCAAATATCAAAGAGCTTAACAGAGACTAAAAAAGAAGCTGCTTCATACAAAATACAGATCCACCGGATTTCATAAATTCACTGGTTTCAACCTCAAAAACAGTAAAACCCAATTCTTTAAGTTGAGTTTTGGTCTTTTCTGCCCCTTTTTGCATAACAATGTCTTTGCCATTGAGTGAGCACATATTGCCTGCAAAATTGTCGATGGCCTCAGTCAGCGGTATAGCAATGAGGTTTTTGATATTACTTTCAAGAGTCTTTAAGCCCTCGGCAGTAAAAGCCTCAGGTACATAAGCTGCAGTATCTTTATTGAGAATCGCTAAACAAGTATCAAGATGATAAAAGCGGGGATCTTTAAGCTCTAATGTATATATTTTTTGACCCACAATATTTTCAAGCTCTTGGTAAGTTTCAAGGCTTGTTCTAAAACCATAGCCCGCCATTATAAACCCCGCCTCGTAGTTCCAAAGAGCATCGCCCATACCTTCAAATGAAGAACTTTGAATTTCATGGACTAAATATCCAAGTTCGATAGCCCACTTTTTAAAATAAGCCACTTCCGGTTGTCTTTGCGGAGAATTCATCCGACTCATAACAATTTGTTTTTTTTCATCTTTAATAAACGGAAAAGTTTGATTAGCACAAAACACCATGTCGGGAAGTTGAGATACACCCTGAAGCACTTCAACTTTCATGTTACAATTTTCAAAAGTTTTTTTAAGCTGCTTCCATTGATCCACGGCTAAATCACGATTCACTTGATTCAATTTGCCATTTTTATCAAGCATATGTGGGTTAATACTGTATTCGATATTAAAAAAATCAGGTGTTACCATTAAAACAGTTTGTGGCCATTGATTCATAGAGATGTCCCCCGTAAAAAAACATAGATACCTCTATTTTAAGGGGCCTGTATAGATCTCATTTTGTGGGGTATGAGTGTTTAAGCCCTAAGCAATAGAGTTTCGGCGCCCCTGGGCTAGCTTCCTATTAGAAATGAGCGTCGTGTCAATTCAGAAGAGTGACTGTGGGTATGAGTTTTTGTAAACGGCTTTCATCTCTGAGGGGGGATCATGAAAATTCTAATATCACTTATCGTCTTGTTGTCGACTACAAGTCTTTTTGCCCAATCTATGGTTCGCCATGGTTTTACTGAAAAAGAAAACCAAGAAATGGCTCAGCATAACGAAATGTTTTCTTATTTTGAAAGACAAAATCCATCACTTCTGGCCAGCATTCAGGATCCACAAACTTTTGAACTGATCACTCAAACCAAAGCCACAGCTTATGCTGAGTTCAATGAAGCCGGTTATTTGATTTTTAGTGAAGACTTTAGCTTCAATTCTGAAACTGCCAAACTAGAGATGGCTCGCAATCTTCCAGAAAACATGACTCTGATTGTTTATACCAACTCGACAAGTTCTAAAAAAGTGGATGAGATTAAAAAGTTTTATAAGCCAGTCATCAATCCTGAGCGATTAGTTGTGATTCACATGCCAAAAACCAGCCGCGGATTCTGGGCCAGAGATGGAGTGCCTGTGCCTGTGGTTCGCCAGTCTTTACAAAATGGTGACAGCTTTTTTACTCTCGTCGATGCACGTTATTACCATAGCTTTGAACCTGATAAAGAATTTAGTCAGATGTTTGGTTCTGAACTCACGAGCCACAACTATTATTTTGAAGGCGGAAACTTTATCGTCAATTCAAAAAATGAATGTCTGATTGTTAATAATACAAGAACCCAAAAAATTCCTGACTCTGTTTTTAGTGATCATTACGGTTGTAAAAAACTTTTGCGCCTTCCCCATGGGAAGGGTATCGGTCATGCTGATGAGAGCGTCAAAATTATGGATGATGAAAACGACATTACTGATGAA
>CAYMBT010000244.1:0-3964 GCA_964388755.1 uncultured Pseudobdellovibrionaceae bacterium
CAGCCTACAGGGGGCATAACGATATCGCGCTGGCGAACGTCATTGGATCAAATATTTTTAACACATTAGCCATTCCAGGATTAACTGCGATTTTCTTTCCCCTAACTGTTGATGAAAAGTTTATTAATCTTGATTTTAAAGTCATGATCGGTGCAACAGCCCTTTTAGGTCTGATTTATATAATCCCTAATAGTTCACTCAAGCGAGGACTGGGAATTGTCATGGTCATGGGGTTTCATCTCTATTTATTGAAACTCCTCATCGGTTGATGATTTTATTGATACAAACAAGCAAAAGGAATGGCTTCAGTCAAAAAAGTTTCTGATCCCCGATCAAGAGCCGAGGTGACCGAATAAACAAGATCACCCTTTAAAAAAACAGATCCTGGAAGATTTTCGCCAACCACGCGACTCATCTGTGAACCAAGATTAATACTGTTTTTATCTTCACCCGCTGTGGTAGTGAAGTTAAAGATCAATTCATCAAGATTAAATTCAAACTGATCAAATGCGACATCTTGGTCACTAAATAGAAGAAGTTTTGATAGTTGACCAATAAAATTGGTTGCCGGCGCTGATTGATCCGCCGTCAACCACATTTCAAACCATGGCTCGATCACAGTATTCACACCCACATCTAACCCACATTCACCAAAAACCTGAGGATTGCACTCGGCAATATATTGAGATTCTAAAATATGGCCGCAGGTCAAAACATTTTGGGCAGCAAGAACAAAAGTGGTTGGAAAAAGCGTCATTAAAATTATAGAGAAAAATATTTTCATTGGTGGCCCCCAAAATAAAATAAAAGAAGTGAGATTTGCTTGTAACAAGAATGTGGCCGAAGGCCCATGGGATTGTTATCTCAAGAAATAATTACAAAAATAAGGCTATAAAACTATGTCTTAAGTCGTCTCTCTTTATTTTCTACTGATCAAAGGTTTCTGATTTTTTAGGAGTAACATCAATCACCTGTTCCGATGGAGCGCCTTCAAAAGAAGGGGGAACACCCCTTTGTCTGGATGGACCACCGGGTCTGTGCACCCCAAAAGGATGGGAAGTTGGGCTGTAAACATGGATATTTCCACGGGCAATACCTGCAATGAAACTCTTTTTTAAAAAATGCTTCCACAACATTTGTGTGGGATAAAAAATAAAACTCAGGCCCAACGCATCTGTAAGAACTCCTGGGGTAATCAACAATACTCCGCCAATAAACGTCAGCAAGCCCTTGATCATCAGATCATCCGGAGGTTGGCCACTGGTTTGGGATTTTTGGATTTCTAGTAAAATGGAACGCCCTTGTTGTCTGAGTAGATACGCCCCTAGAAAGCCAGTCACAAAAATAAGAAGTAAAGTGTTTGAAAATCCAATTTCATCTTTGATTTTTAAAAGCAGATAGATCTCGATAAACGGAATCAAAGTGAGAATAAAAAAAAGTCGCATAAACATTAAATCTCCAATTCAAGAACAACAGGACAGTGATCTGATCCTTCTTGTTCATCAAGAATGTCGGCCGATTTAAGAAAAGGTAATAAATTTTGCGAAACACAGATGTAATCAATTCTCCAGCCTCGGTTAGCTGTTCTTGCCATCTCTCTATAAGACCACCAACTGTAACGATCCACTTCATCGGGATGAAAATGTCGAAAAGTATCCACAAAGCCTGCATCAATAAACTGATCAAACCATTCTTGCTCTTCAGGCAAAAAGCCACTGACTTTTGAAAGTCGAACAGGATCATGGACATCAATAGCTTTATGAGCCACATTATAATCACCGACCACGATCACTTTTTGTCCACTGGCCAGTTGTTTCATGAGGTGACGTAAAAACTTTTTTAAAAATTCTTGTTTAAAATGATGTCGCTCTTCTCGGGCCGAACCATTTGGAAAATAAACATTATAAAGCAAAATGTCATGAATCTTGGTCACGATAAAACGACCTTCATCATCAAATTTTTTTATACCAATACCGTGCTCAATATGCTCAACCGGAAGATTAGTGTAAGTCACCACACCCGAATAACCTTTGCGCGTTATGGCTGAGGTCCAATAGCTGTCATATGAAAACGGATTCATCAGCGAGTCGTCAAGCTGTTCATTATGAGCTTTAGTTTCTTGTAAACAAAGAATCTCTGGCTTCTCGCGCGCAAAAAAATCAAGAAAACCTTTTTTTTGACAAGCTCTTAATCCGTTTACGTTCCAAGTCACAAGTTTCATTAAATCCTCTCTGAAGTGGCCAAATTAGACGATGGGGTTCAAGAATTCAATTCTCTTTTGACTCTCATGCGTTAACCTTCTAGAAATAGAGTGATAAACCCATCAATTCTAAGGAGAGCTCAAGTATGCCTACGATCGGTCAACCCGCACCTCAATTTAAAGCCCCTGCCGTCGTTGATGGCGGTGAATTTAAAGAAATTAGCTTGGATGATTTTAAAGGAAAATGGAAAGTTCTTTTTTTCTACCCACTGGACTTCACTTTTGTTTGCCCCACAGAAATTACCCAGTTTCGTGATGCACTTGGAGCTTTTAAAGACCTTGGCGCACAAGTGATTGGTTGCAGTGTGGATTCTGTTCACTCACACAAACGTTGGATCAGCGATGATCTTAAAGACCTTGGTTATCCTTTGATTGGTGATGTGACCAAACAAGTTTCCCGCGATTATGGCGTTTTGCTTGAAGAGCAAGGAATCGCTACACGCGGAACATTTTTAATCAGCCCCGAAGGAACCATTCAGTATATGGGAATCCATAATCTCAGTGTTGGTCGAGATGTCAGCGAAATTCTGCGAGTTCTTGAAGCCTTACAGTCCGGTGAGCTTTGTGGTGCTGGTTGGAAACCAGGCGACAAACACGTGAGTGTTAACTAACGTTTTAAGATTTCTTATAAGGGTAGGGCTCTTTCTGCCCTTTTAAATCTATGAGTAATGATTTTAATCTTGAATTTATAGCCTCTCTTAAAAAACAATTTCCAAAGACCCACTCTCTTTTAACAACCTCTTTAACAATTGCACCTAAAGTCTTTTCTCCGTTTCAGATCGAAATTCCCCAAAAAGTGTTTGATCAGGTGGAAACTTTTGTAAAAACGATTTATGAAATTAAAGAGAGCCGTGATTATCAACAGGCTCTTCCACAAAGCTTTAATTTAGAAAGTGCCCCAACAAACTCTTCGGTTTTAAGTTGTTTTGATTTTCATTATTCCAGCAAAATGGGTTTAAAGCTTATTGAGATTAATACTAACGCCTCTTTGTACTTGGCAAGCCAACTGTTTTACGAACAAAGAGGACTCAAAGGTTTTGATCCAGGATTAAAATCCTTACTTCATAGTTTTAAGATCACCTTTGACCTTAAAGACAATGATCCATTTTTTATTCTCGATTTAAATCCCGAAAAAGAGGGGCTTTATTTTGAGTTTCTTCTTTACAAAGAATGGCTTGAACAAAATTCTTATCCCACAGAAATTTTATCACTTCAGAACTATGAATTAATCAAACCCAAAAAAATCTATAATCGCTTTACTGATTTTTATTTAGAAAGTCCCGGGGCTCAAACATTAGCGCGTGATTATTGGGGTCAATCCATTGTGCTCTCACCCCAGCCGAGAGAGTATTTTTTAATGGCCGATAAAAAAAGGCTTAATCTTTTAAAGCGATTTCTTGAAAAGAAATCTTTAGAACTCAGTTCAATCATACCCGAAACAAAACTTTTCTCTGAGTTTTCGGATGCCGAAGCACTTTGGAGTGAGCGTAAAAAATACTTTTTTAAACCCAGCCAATCCTATGGCGGCAAAGGAGTTTTCAACGGTAAAGGCATTTCTCGTAAAGCCTTTGACCAAATCCTTCATCCCGAGCTTATCGCTCAAGAGCTTTGCCCTGCTGATCGAAAAACTTTTGATTACAACAACCAATCCGTTGAGATGAAATATGATCTGCGCTTTTACAGTTTTAATGGTCAAGTTCAACA
>CAYMBT010000245.1:0-3957 GCA_964388755.1 uncultured Pseudobdellovibrionaceae bacterium
GATGTCTCTGTCAGAACACCCTTTATCCCTGAATTTGTGGTCGAATTAGAGAAAGCCTATAAAAAAGAATACCCTGACTTTTTGGTGGCATGGTTTGGACACATTGGCGATGGTAATCTTCATGTGGATATTTTAAAACCCGAGGCCATGCCCAGAGACGAATTTATTGGCAAGTGTAAAAAGAGTGATAAAATATTGTTCTCTATTGTGCAAAAATTTTCGGGCTCAATCAGTGCCGAGCACGGCGTCGGACTTCTTAAAAAAGACGATCTTAAGTACTCTCGCAGTGAAGAAGAAATCGAAATCATGCG
This sequence comes from uncultured Pseudobdellovibrionaceae bacterium, assembly GCA_964388755.1. GTDB lineage: Bacteria > Bdellovibrionota > Bdellovibrionia > Bdellovibrionales > JAGQZY01 > JAGQZY01. The sequence continues at coordinate 312 of CAYMBT010000245.1, forward strand.
TGGGATAAAAAAGATATTTGACCCTAACGGAATCATGAATCCTGGCAAGATATTCGATCTTAAAAAAACCTAATTCACATTGGTGTCATCGTCTCAATTGGCTTAAAATCTGACCTCGGATCTATTAGGATCTTTTAAAAGAGGTGAGTTTATGATTTTAGGCCCAAAGCCAAAACTATTTAATAATATTAAGTACGACTTTCCGGCCAGTATTATTGTTTTTCTCGTGGCGATGCCTCTTTGTTTAGGGATCGCTTTAGCATCGGGTGCTCCACTTTTTTCTGGTCTCATTGCTGGTGTTATTGGTGGGGTTGTTGTCGGTGCATTCAGCGGGTCAGCACTTGGGGTCAGTGGGCCAGCGGCTGGACTTACGGTGATTGTTTTAGCGGCCCTTCAAGACTTAGGATCATTTGAAACCTTTTTATTAGCCGTTATATTCGCCGGAGTTTTCCAATTAATAATGGGCTTTTTAAAAGCTGGTGTAATTGGTTACTTTTTTCCAACACCGGTTATCAATGGAATGCTTGCGGGTATTGGTCTTATTATTATTCTTAAACAAATTCCCCATAGCGTTGGTTACGATGCAGATTATGAAGGGGATATGAGTTTCCAACAGCCCGATTCCGAAAATACATTTTCAGAACTCTTTAGAATGATGGATTTTCTCAGTTACGGACCTATGACAATCGCCCTAGTTTCACTGGCCATATTGATACTTTGGGAAATGAAATTTATAAAAAAGTATAAAATCTTTCAATTGATTCAAGGGCCATTGGTTGCCGTTGTTGCAGGCGTTATTCTCAATATCATTTTTAGCGGGATAGAAGGTTTTAAACTGAGTCCTTCACAACTTGTGGCCATACCCACAGAGGGTGGAATTACAGACTTATTAAATAATCTGAGATTTCCCAATTGGAGTGAAATAGGAAATCCAAAAATTTATATGACAGGTATAATCTTGGCGGTGGTCGGATCCCTTGAAACTCTTCTCAGCGTTGAAGCTGCCGATAAACAAGATCCATGGAAGCGAAGAACGCCTACCAATCAAGAGCTCAAAGCCCAGGGTATAGGGAATATTATTTGTGGACTTCTTGGTGGTCTGCCTGTGACTCAGGTTATAGTCAGGAGTTCAGTCAATGTTCAGGCGGGTGGCCGAACAAAAATGTCGACCATGCTTCACGGTGTAATTATTCTTCTTGCCCTTATTTTTATACCAGGACTTATGAATAAGATTCCTCTATCAACACTAGCGGCTATATTATTTCTTGTGGGTTATAAGCTTGCGAAACCTTCGATTTTTAAGAAAACCTTTAAACAGGGTTACGAACAATTTATCCCATTTATCGCTACAATCCTGGGTATTGTATTTACAGATCTTTTGATGGGTATTTTTATTGGTCTTATAACAGCTATATTTTTTATTCTTCACAAGAACTATAAGATTCCTATTATTATTAATGACCAGATTAAACAAGAGGGTTCGTTTATTATTAAACTCTCTGAAGATGTGTCATTTCTTAAAAAAGCCAGTCTCCAAAAAGTTTTGCACGATATTCCTAATGGCCGAGATGTGACCATTGACGCATCAAACACCTTTTATATTCACCAAGATGTTATCGATGTGATTGAAGATTTTTTGATTACAGCAAAGCACAGAGACATTAGAGTTAGCCTCATACAGCTTTATGAACATAAATCTGAAGAACCCATTATTCACTTTGAGGTTCAAAAAAAGTGATTTTTAAATAATAAAAGGTATGAATCTTTTTTTTAAAAAAATGATAGTGTGTGAAATAAGAATTTAAGAAATAAGTGAATTCTTTGAGTGAATCCTTTTTAAAAGCTCTCCTAAAAAAAGAGAGCCTTTAAAATTAGTAATAAATTCTTAGTGGCCGTATCTAAAAACCTCGTGAACCTGGTTAAGATCTGTAAAACAAAGATTAAGATCTTTAAGTAGTCCATTATCAAGGCCATATATCCAGCCATGGACCGCAAGCTCTTGATTGCGTCGCCAAGCATCTTGAACGATAGTGGTGTGGCACAGATTAGCCACCTGCTCTTTAACATTAAGTTCACAAAGTCGATTCACCTTTTCGGGGGTGTTATCAGGCATTTCATCCAGCTCATCTCGATGCATAAAATAAACATCTTTTATGTTTCTAATCCAATTATCAATAATTCCAAAACTGTCATTTTTTAAAGCCGCAGCAACACCACCACAGTTATAATGCCCACACAAAATAATATCTGTGACCTTAAGAACATCCACCGCATATTGAATAACAGATAAACAATTAAAGTCAGTGTGGACGACAAGGTTGGCCACATTTCTATGAACAAAGACTTCACCCGGGTCAAGACCGGTGATTTGGTTGGCAGGAACTCGTGAGTCTGAACATCCAATCCAAAGATATTTGGGGTTTTGTTGTTTAGATAATTTGTTAAAAAAATCGGGATTTTGCTCTAAAATTTCTTTGGCCCATTTCTTATTGTTCTCAAAAAGATGTTTTAATTTCTTCATCGATTCTCCGTTGAATGTTGATTGTTTACGATACCATTCTTTATTTCACTTTATAAGTATTGATTAACTGTTATATTATTTATTGACTCATTTTTTACTTAAAAGCACATCCGTTATTTTTTAAATCCTAAACTAAGATCTTTAAGCTTATACCAATTGTCAAATGTCTGACCTAAGCCATTTCAGATTTGAACTCATAAAAAGTATCAACCCTATTTTTTGCTCAATATCTTTAGATATGGCTTAAGGTGAACTTAATATTCTAATTTCAGTATGGATCTAATTATTCATATTGTTTTCCCAAATTATGCGCAGAGTTCCGACCGGAGAAGTCATAGAATTTACTGATCTTGCGCCAAAACCAAATTGTATTTTGAAACCTGTTCCAAGGGCTAAATGAAGCTGAGGGATCACTTGAAAATACTTTTCAAAATTCTGTCCCGATTGATAATTAAATTCTAAACCTAAATCAATCTCGCGGGAGTGATTATAAAAAAAGCTTTGATTCGTCACCAGATCTATTTTTTGGCTCGATTCAAAGACTCCTTTTACGCCATGAAGTCCAATGGTCGAAAAATAATGGTTAAATCGGTGAGCTAAAATGTAATAAGCAGTATATTCTTGATGTTTAAAAGAAACATCAGCCTCGTAAATCAGTTGAAGACCTTGCATATGGGTTTGTTTTTCGTTGCTATAGATATTTTGTTGAAAAGCTGTTTTGTAACTAGAAATGTCATTACCCACCATGGGCAGCTCAAATTCAATGGCAGAGCCGTCTCTCATGACCCATTCGATCTCTGGTGCCCAATTGAGTGAATTAAAATCACCCTGGGTGTGATAAATTAGTGTATTGATTTCCCACTCACCCTTTTCAGCCGTGAGTCCGCGCACAAGATCTATGTAAAGTGGTTCTGGTATCTCAGCTTTGTTTTTGTAGTCATCAAAAGCCTTTTTGCCCCAAACTTTAAAGCTTATGAAAATAATAAATAACAGTATAAAAAATCGCATGATTTTCCCAGTTATAGTTAGAAATTTTAAGAATAAAAAATCAGTTCAAAGAATTTTGAGCTGATACAGTGTCTGGGGGCCTGTTAAGCATGGATAAAAAAAGTTTTCCCTTGGATT
>CAYMBT010000246.1:0-3938 GCA_964388755.1 uncultured Pseudobdellovibrionaceae bacterium
TCAAAACTCAAAACTCAAAACTCAAAACTCAAAACTCAAAACTCAAAACTCAAAAAATTTTTTGGTTTTGCTTTTAGTTAGTCAAGAGTTGTACTGAAGTTTATAGAATCTTGCGTACTCTGCGTTTTTGGTCAGAAGTACTTGATGGGAGCCCTCTTCAACAATCTGGCCGTCCCTCATTACAATAATTCGGTCGCAATTAATTATGGTTGAAAGCCTATGGGCAATGACTAAAGCCGTTCGCCCCTTAAGAAGGGTTTCAATTCCTTTTTGGACTTCTAATTCACTGGCAGAGTCTAGGGCGCTTGTGGCCTCGTCGAGAATTAAAATGGGAGGGTCTTTAAATACCGCTCGTGCAATGCTGATTCTTTGCTTTTCGCCGCCAGAAAACCTTCCGCCTCGCTCGCCCACAAAGGCTTGAAAACCGTCTGTGCTCTCTTCAACAAAACGGGTGGCGTTAGCCATCTTAGCAGCAATTGGGATATCTTTTTTGTCGCGTCCAAGGTTCCCAAACCAAATATTATTTTCGATAGTGTCATCAAAAAGAAATACGTCTTGAGTCACATAGCCAATATTCTGCCGAAGTGTGTGAGTTTGAATGTCTTGTATAGCTGTGTCGCCAATCAGTATTTCACCATCTTGGGGATCAAAAAATCTTTGCAAAAGTCCTGCAAGGGTCGACTTACCAGAACCGCTCTCCCCGACGATAGCGACGATTTCGCCTTTTTTGATCTTAAGATTAATTTTTTTGATCACAGGCTTTTTGTTGTACGAAAAAGAAACATCTTTAAACTCTATTTTGTCCCAAACCTCTGGAAAGGATTTTGGATTTTGTGGCTCAGCCACTTCGGTCTTACTACTTAAGACCTCATCAAGTCTCTCGAGGGCGACAATGTTCTGTTGAATATTGATGACAGCCTGTTGAGCTTTTTTGATGGGTTTATCCAGCATCCCGGCTGCAAATATGTAGGCAATAAAATTTCCAACGTCGGATTGGTTACCCCAAATTAACTGGGCTTGAAATAAAATAACACCACATCCAAGGACCGAGGCTAGCCATTCATTGATAGGGCCACCCAATTCTTCGCGCTTAATGATTTTTCGTCTCTTATCAAGGTAGTGTCTGACTTGGGTTCGAAATTTTTCTTTGATTTTATCTTGAAGATTGAAGGATTGGATAACGCGAGAGCCGTCAAGACCCTCTTTAAGGGTGCGAGTCACCTCTTCAAGGGATTCTTGGCTTTGGTAACCAAAGTTTTTGAGGCTTCGACTGACATAACGAATGACACTGGCAAAAACGGGTAAAAATATCACACAACCTAAGGTGATCTGCCAGTTGACAAAAAACATATAAGACACAAGAAAAAGACCAATGATGGGCTCTCGGATCAAGTCCGCATAAAACTGTAAGCCCTGTTGTAAAATAAGAGTGTCATTAAGGGTGCGACTTAAAAGACCACCAGATCCTTTTTTTTGTCGTCCCAAGTAGAGAACGTCTTGCTCCATAAACTTATCCATCAACGCAATTCGGATGTCAGAGATGACTCTTTCGCCCGTGTACTTCACAAGATAAAAGTGACTGTAGCGAATGAGGCCAAAAACGAGATAGTAAATGGGAACAGTAAAGGCGATATAAACAACCAACTGCTTGTGATCGATCTGAAAGAACCAATGATCTTTGCTAATTTGTAAAAGGTTAAAAATTCTTAAGAAGGTTGTGTCATCCACAAGAGTCTTTTGTTGAAATGCGAGGATCAAAGCATTGATCAAAAATGGCAACACTATAGAGAGTTGGGCTAAGATAAAGCCTAAGATGAGAGCTAAAAAAACCTGACTTTTATAAGGCTTAACAAAGGGCCAAAGACGCTTCCAAGATTTGTACATGTCGAACAACTTGTCAAAAAAAACTCACAACATCAATTGGTTTTTTGCGTGATTGTTTGACAGTTCTCATTTTGAGTCAAATGGAGCCTCAGCAGGACCTATTTTTCATGAGTAATTTCAGCATCTTGGATAAGTTGTAGAAATAATCCGCAAAGCTGTAAAGTTGTCCACATTTTTGACGATAAGAAAGTGTCGACATCGTAGACGGCAAGGAGATTGACATGATCAATTGGGACGAATTTGAACACATCCACGTCATTAAAAAACTAAAGCTTATTTTATCCTCATGGTGGAATATTGACGTTATCTTTACTGACGAACGCGGACGTGTTCGCGGTTACAAAGAAAATGGTTCTGATATCGTAAACCCTGCGGTCAAAGCCTTTCTTAATAAAGAGACCCATCGTGACGGTCTTGCAGAAAGCGTATCTCAAGCCATCCAAGAAATGAACAAAGGCGACAGCCGTTTTGCTCTGACCAAATGGGCCCACTCTGGTTTTGATATGGCCATCTTCCCCATCATGATCGATGGCGAATTTATGGGAACTGTTGTTGGAATTGGTTTCATCAAAGACACCTCAGAAACCAATCGCATTGAAGAAGTGAAAGATCGTTTATTAGCCCTTGGTGAAACCCGCGAGCAAACTGATTTTGCAGCCTCTAAAGTGCGCTTTCTTGATCATAACGATCGCGCCCACTTTATCGATATCGTTGACCTAGTTTCTCGCGAGATCGTGACACTTCATTTAGAAATCACAAACCGTGAAGAGCGCATTCGTGAACTTAATAAAGAACTGGGAAGTCGTTATAAATATGACAACATGATTGGTAAATCAAAAGCCATGCAAAGTCTTTATGCCCTTCTTGATAAGATCAAGGGTGCTGATAGTACTGTTCTTATCCAAGGGGATAACGGTACAGGTAAAGAGCTGATCGCAAAATCAATCCATTATAATTCTGTTCGTTCAGCCAAGCCTTTTGTGATCCAAAACTGTTCGGCTTTTAACGACAACCTTTTAGAATCAGAACTTTTTGGTCACGCCAAAGGATCTTTTACTGGTGCTCATAAAGACAAAAAAGGTCTTTTTGAAATTGCAGATAAAGGAACATTTTTCTTGGATGAGATCGGTGATACTTCACCACAAATGCAGGTTAAACTTCTTCGCGTTCTTCAAGAGGGTACATTTACTCCTGTTGGAGCGGTAGAAACCCGTAAAGTTGATGTTCGAGTTATTGCTGCAACCAACAGAAACCTTCGCGAAATGGTTGAGGACGGCACTTTCAGAGAAGATCTTTATTACCGCCTCAACGTAATTAATCTTCGCGTTCCCCCACTTCGTGAAAGAAAAGAAGATATCCCATTACTGTCTGAGTTTTTTATCGATCTTGCTTGTAAAAGAGCTGGCATTACAAAACGTGTTCTCACAAAACGCGCCCTCGAAAAACTTTATGACTACCATTGGCCAGGAAACGTTCGAGAATTACAAAATGAAATGGAAAGAATTGTTGTCTTAAGTGGTGAAGAGACTAAAATCACAGGCGACATGCTTTCTCCAAAAATCCTTGAGGGCGGCGAAAAAGCCAAGGTTCAAGGTACTCGCGTCACTGGAAAACTCAAAGACGCTATCGAAGACCTAGAAATGGATTTGATTCGTGAAGGCCTAAGACGCACTGGCTGGAACAAATCAAAGCTCGCCAAAGAGCTTGGCATAAGTCGCGCTGGCCTTATCATGAAAGTCGAAAAATACGATCTCGATAAACGCCGCCTCCGCAAAGCCTAACCTTTTCTCATTTCACCCTTTTAAACACACAAAGCCCTTCCCTGGGCTTTTTTTATTTTAGACTATCCCGTTTGATTTTGCTTTTAAACTTTTGGGGGCATAGGTTTAAAAGCAAAATCAAACAAATATCTTCAATTTGTTTAAATGCGGCCGGAAAGGTATTGAAATTAATAAAAAACTGTAAATATTTTTTAGTTTTCTCTTTTCTTAAGGCTTTTTGACGTTTTCATTTATTTTTTAAATATTATATTTCCTTTTTATTTTAACAGTCGA
>CAYMBT010000247.1:0-3928 GCA_964388755.1 uncultured Pseudobdellovibrionaceae bacterium
ACTTCTTTCTGTGAAAGCTGGGCTTCGCCAGAAGTTCCTTTTTTTATCAATTCTATAAAATCGTTTCGGCCAAAAGTTATAAGCTCTTCTAACGACACAACTTCTTTTTCAATGGCAGCAATTTGACTGGATGGACATGCTTCACTTTTAATTTTTTGCTTAATACCATCCAGCTGGTTCAGCATATCCTGATACTTTTTTTGCGGCAATGGACACGCAATAATAGGAGCCTCTGAGTATCCTGACTTATAGACTAAAATATTTTCTGGAATTTCAAGATCATCAGTTTCGTTAGCTTGTAAATGGAGTGGTGAAAAAAGAATCAGTGTAAGAACACTAACAATATTAAGATAGGTCGATATTTTAAGTGAGTTCATTATCCCCCCTTGGATACGAACCCATATACAGCACTCTTTGTTTAAAAAATAGAAGTTTTGTAATGTTTACAAATTGGGCTCGCCGTCCAGGCCTAGTGCCTTTAGATTTGTTTTAATGACGAGATCAATATCAAAGTTATAAAGGCCACTTTCTTAGAAGCGTCTCTCAGAAAGAAGCTCTTAAGAAAGTGGCCTTTATACAGTCCAAAAAAAAATAAAATGCGAGTTAAATACTAAGAAGCCCTTTGCCAATCGATTCTGGCTTCACGATGTTTAAAGATCTGTTGCTTGATGTTTTTTCTTAAATTTTTGCACAGACTAAAAAGATCTTTCTCTTCAGAGTGGGCCGCAAAATCACCCAGAGCTGACCTGATAACTATATGGCCTTCAAAATTTTTATTACTAAATCTTTCAACACTGACTTTTATATCTGTTTCAGGCGGAAGAATATATTTTAAGCCATGAAGAATAGTTTCAGTCTGATTTTTTGTTTCTTCAGTGGGAATAAAGCCTTTCCAATCGACAATAATGTTGCTCATGCTTACGTGCTCCTGTGGTTTTAAATGTGAATTCAGGATTTGAATCCACCTGAAAAAATAGAATAGCAAATATAAATGAATCATTAAAATGATTTGAACTCAGTGGTTCAAAATGAAACACCAATTGTCACAACCCTAATTTGTGTTCTCATTTTGGATTGTCAAGTCCACTGATCCCTAGATTTTTTTTGTTAACCTATAATTTTTTTTGCTTCTAACAAGCCTCTAAATATAAATAGATACAGATGTATTAAATAAAGAAAAATTTCTTAGGGGTTTAAAAAAAGCAAAACAATAGAACAGAAAAAATATAAATAAATAGATAAGAACAAAGTAAAAAAATATTACAACTTTTTTTTAAAACTCGACTTGACGAATTTTTGATCGCCCTCAAATTCAATTTGTAAACAACTGCACTAGCAACCCCCTTGCTAGAGAAAGGAGATTTTATGAAAGCGATCGTCCCCGCATGGAGAGCCCATTCGTTATCACAAAATTGGTTTAATGATTTTGATCAAATTTTTGAAAAATTTTTTGATGAGACTGCTCAAGCGAACAACTTAAAGTTAGCCTGTGACATTGATGAAACCGAAAAGTTTTTACTTTTCTCATTGGACCTTCCAGGACTTGATGACAATGATTTTAGTATCGAGGTCAAAGATTCTATTTTAACCCTTCAAGGTGAGCGCCGAAAACAAACCCTCGATGAAAAAGGCCAAAATTATGTGGGTCGACAGTTTGGTCGATTTAGTCACAGCTTTAGACTTCCTAAAACTGTGGATGTTGAAAAGATTGAGGCTGATTACTCGCAAGGTGTTCTTAAGATTTTGTTACCAAAGCTCGAGCAAGCCCAACCTAAAAAAATTGAGGTTAAACCAAAAAAGGGTCACTTTTTATCCCAACTCCTTGGAACTAAAGAGTCCGTTTAATTTAATCTTAAAATTATTTTAAGATTAAAATTTTTTCTTTAAGAACTTGAGAAGCTCAAACCAAAGCTCACTCAAGTTCCACTTCAATTATCTATGCAGCATAGTGAGTTTTTAAAACTCTCTATGACAAATCCACTCCTCCTCTCCCCAAAGCCCAAACATTTTGTTTGGGCTTTTCTTTTTGTTTTTTACTTTTCTTTGTTTTTACTTTTCTTTGTTTTTACTTTTCTTTGTTTTTACTTTTCTTTTTCTTTTTATATTTTTTTTAATCTTAATTTTTTAATCCTATTTTTTGCTTATTTTCACTGTCTTGCACTGGACTTTCAGAGGGCCTAAAAAAATTGAAATGCAAAAGCTGTGCTCTTACCAAGACTTCAATCCAGCATGAACCCATTTTAATGGGGTCTCTATTTGAGAATCTTTGGTCAAATTCCGATAGGATTTTAGAGTCTTTCGTTTGTTAATCTTGGGGATATTGATGATTAAAGCCAGTTTCTATATCTTTTTAATCAGCTTCATCAGCTGGCCTTCCTATGGACAAAATATTTTGGTCACATCCCATTATCCAAACTCTGCATTTATTACCCAAAGACTTTTACCGTTTTCAATCGATCAGGCTGCAGGATTAAAAATTCAATCTGTTATTCTTTTTGGAGCCGAAGAGGATTGCGTTTCATTGGTTGATCCTTTTTATCCCTACACCTTTCATGTCTATTGCTATAATCCTGCCACCTTTAATTTATCAGTCGAAGTTCTAGATCAACAGAGCCGAGCATTCACCTTAGCCGTAGGAGCTTTACAGGTTCGCGAATTGACAACAGAGGGTACAGCCGGGTCTGTGAACTTTAATCCTTCTGCAACGAAGGTTAATCAATGAGTCGTTTTTTTGGATTAATTTTCTTTATAATCTTCGCATTTCAAAATTGCGGAAAATTTTATGCCAATGATCATCGAAGCATATACTCTTATAGCAGTGCCCCCGATTTTTACTACGACATCAAACTCCAAGAAGTATTGATTGATAGTGCCCAACGGGAAAGTTACAAATTTGACTTTGCAGTGAGCTTTTCTCGAAACCCCAACTCTCCGGTGAGCTATCAAATTAACTATTCAACCCCAAAACTCAACCCCTCCTGCCCTCCCACCCAAGGAGTCGCCACTCAAGCGACAAAACACCTCCAACTCAGCTGCCTGATACCGACATCCGATGATTTATATGTAGAGATTATTATGGTTGGCCCAGGTGGCGAGACAGTGACTGACCAATTTCGATTTTAAGGGTTAAAATAACTCTTTTGCTGCGATGCATAATAGCCCGCCCATGCCCCACATCCTGAATTTATGATAGCTAGTCTCCTATAACTTTAAGGAGACCCCATGAGTGAAAAAATGTACGGAGACGCAGCCATCGAAAACGCCGCCCTCGAACGCTTTGAAAATCGCACCAAGCATCGCGACTACGAAGTCGAGTTCACTTGCCCCGAGTTCACATGCCTTTGCCCCAGAAGCGGATTTCCAGACTTTGCAACCATCCACATCAATTACAGTCCCGACCAATACTGTGTCGAGCTTAAGTCCCTCAAACTTTATATCAATAAATTTCGTAACGACCGTGTCTTCCATGAAGATGTGACCAATAGAATTCTCGATGATTTGGTCGAGCTGCTCGATCCAAAATCAATCACAGTCGAGGCTGACTTCAACGTGCGAGGCAATATTCACACCGTTGTGACTGCAACCCACATTAAGGAAAATAAAAAGTAAACTATGAAAATTGAATTCACCTATAGGTTTGAGGCCGCCCACCGCTTTCTCAATACCGATTCAAAACCCTGCATGACTCCCCATGGACACTCTTGGTACGTGAGCCTTGTATTAAAGTATAAAGCCCATCAGTTGAATAGTTCACAAATGACGGTTGAATTTTCTAGCCTTAAAAAAGATTGGCGCGAATTGATTCAAAACACTTTTGATCACTCTTTTATGCATCACTTTAATGACCCCATTGTTGAGGTTCTTAATCAAGGAGAGCTTGCGCCTCGCCTTATCCCTTTTCCGGGGGATCCTACAACCGAGATTATTT
>CAYMBT010000248.1:0-1166 GCA_964388755.1 uncultured Pseudobdellovibrionaceae bacterium
AATGGAGATCTTGTTGAATATTTGAACTATGGGGCTGAAGGTTGGTTTTCAGTTCGACACAACGGCGTAGTTTTTGATGCCGATCAAGACCTTCTTGAAAACGTGACTTATCCCGTGAATCAAGATGGTTGGATGGATACCCGAAGTGATCAGTGGGTCAAACTTTCTTGTGTCAATAATGTTTCAGCCTGGTTCATGCTCACTGACTTTTATTCAGTCGATGAAGAAGGAAACGAAAAATGGATTGATGGCATCCAATATTATTTTCACAATCCTTACTAATTTAAAAAGTAAAAATAAAAAAGGCACCTTGAAGAAGGTGCCTTTTAAGTGTGTAGAGATCAGACAAAAATAGTTTTGCTTGATGTGTTTAAGCCGAATGGCTCAAATTACATCATGCCACCCATTCCACCCATTCCTCCCATGCCACCCATTCCGCCCATGCCGCCCATTCCACCACCGGCAGAAGAAGAAGACTCATCTTTAGGAGCTTCAGCGATCATAGTTTCAGTAGTCAGCATAAGGGATGCAACAGAAGCTGCATTCTCAAGAGCGCAACGAACCACTTTTACGGGGTCAATCACACCAGCTTTTACGAGGTCTTCATACTCTTCTTTGTAAGCATTGAAGCCGTAGCTAGCAGAAGTGTTACTCAGAACACGGTCTACAACGATAGCACCATCAAGACCTGCATTGATTGCAATTTGACGGATCGGCGCTTCACAAGCTTTTTTAACAATCAAAGCTCCTGGACGCTCTTCTTCAGTGTAATCGTCTTTGTTGATTTTAGCAGCGGCTCTTAAAAGAGCAGTACCACCACCAGCAGTCACACCTTCTTCAACAGCGGCGCGAGTCGCATTTAACGCATCTTCAACGCGAGCTTTTTTCTCTTTCATTTCAACTTCAGAAGGAGCACCAACGTGAATAACGGCAACACCACCAGAAAGTTTAGCTAATCTTTCTTTGAGTTTTTCTTTGTCGTACTCACTTGTCGTGTCTTCAACTTGAGCGCGGATTGTAGAAACACGAGCTTCGATATCTTTTTTGTCTCCAGAACCATCAATGATCGTGGTGTTATCTTTATCGATAACAATACGTTTTGCATGTCCTAGATCTTCGATTGTAGCTTGCTCTAGACGACGACCAAGCTCTTCGCTGATCACGTT
>CAYMBT010000248.1:1218-3873 GCA_964388755.1 uncultured Pseudobdellovibrionaceae bacterium
AGCATTGATTTACGACGGTCACCAAAGCCTGGAGCTTTAACAGCAGCAACTTTAAGGGCACCTTGAAGTTTGTTAACAACAAGAGCAGCTAGAGCTTCGCCTTCAACATCTTCAGAGATGATTAAAAGTGGACGGCCGGCTTTTGCAACAGACTCGAGAACTCCAACCATATCTTTCAATTGGCTGATTTTTTTGTCATAGATAAGAACGTAAGCGTTTTCTAACGTGGCTTCCATTCTTTCTGCATTGGTTACGAAATAAGGAGAAAGGTAACCGCGGTCAAACTGCATACCTTCAACAACTTCAAGCTCAGTCAAAGCTGTTTTGCTTTCTTCAACAGTGATAACACCTTCACGGCCTACTTTGCTCATCGCTTCAGAAATCATTTTACCGATTTCAAAGTCGTTATTAGCAGAAATAGAACCAACTTGTGCGATCTCTTCGTCATTGTTGATGGGTTTTCCGATATTTTTAAGTTCTGCAACAACAGTTCTTACGGCTTTATCGATTCCTTTTTTAACAGATGTTGGATTGTGTCCAGCACTGACAATTTTAGCACCTTCTCTATAAAGAGCTTGGGCAAGAACTGTGGCTGTGGTTGTTCCGTCACCAGCGTCATCGTTTGTTTTGCTGGCCACTTCTTTAACCATTTGTGCGCCCATGTTTTCAAACTTGTTATCAAGTTCGATTTCTTTGGCAACGGTGACACCATCTTTTGTGATCAAGGGTGAACCAAATGATTTTTCTATGACTACGTTACGACCTTTAGGTCCAAGTGTTACTTTAACAGCATTAGCAAGAGTGTTTACACCCTTAAGAATGGCTGATCGGGCATCTTCACTAAATCTTAATTCTTTACTCATTTCATATCTCCTTAATTTAGAATTCCAAGAACGTCGCTTTCAGTAATCATTAAAAACTCTTCTGTGCCGAGTTTAAGATCAGTGCCTGCGTATTTGCTAAAAAGAACTTTGTCTCCGATTTTGACTTCCATAGGACGGGTTTTACCATCATCAGTCACTCGGCCATTACCAGCGGCAACAACTTCTCCTCTTTGAGGTTTTTCTTTTGCCGTATCAGGGATAATGATCCCACCAGCTGTTTTTTCATCTTCTTTCATGCGACGAACTAGAATTCTGTCGTGAAGCGGACGGATATTGATTTCAGTCATAGTCTTCCTCCTATAATTTATTAAAATTAGACACCTTTGTTTTGAACAGCTGGAATATGAACCCCCCTTGACGGGTGTCAAGGTCGAGAAAAAATGTTTTTTGGTTAGGATTGTGTGGATGGGTTAAAAAAGAACTTAAGTGGTTGTTATTACATATTTTTTTATATTTTTAAGTCCGTGGGCTTGAGGCTCGATCAATCAAGGACATTGTTTATTATTGAGGGGACAAGGCTTATGAAATCAAAGTGGGTTTAAAAGAACAATTTAGTTAAGGTCGTTCACTTTGTCTTTTTCAACTCGGGGTGACCCGTAAAGCACATTTCTATATGCGGCAAGGAGCTCGCTCAGCTCTTCGGGATTGAGTTTTTGGATGGCTTTTGCCATGTCTTCTTTGCTTTTATCTTTCAGATAAAGAGCAAAATAGTCGTGAATGGTCAGGCCCTGAGCAATCTCTAGATTAAACTCAAGCTGTCTCATACGCTCTTCAAGTTGTTTTGAGGCCAACAGATCTTGGGCGGCCGCTTGTCGATTTTGAGGGTCAGAACTCTCTGCAGATGGCTGAACTTGACTTGGTTTTTCTTGGGGCAAGTTAGAGTTATTCAATAATTTTGCGGTGTCTTTACCGGCCTCACCGCTGGATGGGGGTTGGGACTTTAAGGCCTCGTTTTTAGCAAGGCTAATGCGAAACTCGTCCATTGAAATTTTAGCGATAAGTATACGTTTTTGTTTCCAATCTTGAAAACCAAAGGCCTCTTCTTTTTGCAACTCAGCTTGGGTTTTAGAAACGGGGGCACTTTGAATATCACGGGGCTTTGCGGCCATCAAAAGAGAGCCGAATATTAGAAATATAAAGATAAATAGGTAAGTTCTTTGTTTCATAGGCCTAGTGTTCCACCCCAAAGACTTACAAAATCGGGGCCAGGGACAAAAGGCTTTTAATTGGAATTGAGCCCTAAGGGCCGATAATTAAAGACAATTATTATAATTCCACTGACTAAAATGGGCCTCATCGAAGAGGAATAGACGCCCCGTCACCCGCAAAAGTTGGTCCTCACCAAATAGGTTCAAAAAGTGAGATTCTGGGTTTGCTCGAAGAAACTTAGAAGCTCGGCGGGTTCATAATAGCCCCGGTGTTACCTGTCCCTCCACCCAGAGCATGATCCGACGACATAAGAAAATCGTGTGATACGTTTTTGATCGAATAACCAATGCGGCCGCCTTTTTCACAGTTACCGGTGGATGGATATTGCGGGTTTGAAATGGCGCGAAGACATCGGCCAAATTGCTCGGGGTCCATACTAAAATCAACCGCACCGGCCTGATGCCAACTTGTCAGCAGGTTTTGCCAATCGCGAATCACATAGTTAACACTTGGATCATAAAATTGGGTGGCTGTAGAGACCTGCCCCATTACATTGAACTGCGGAGTAGTCCCGGGCTGACCACCATCTTTTGTTGAACCAAAATCATAGATTTTTTGACTA
>CAYMBT010000249.1:0-3838 GCA_964388755.1 uncultured Pseudobdellovibrionaceae bacterium
CTTTGGGTTCTTTGATCTCTTTTTTGAAATCAAGATTTTTAAGTTTAAATTCGCTAAGAACATCCTCAAGCCTTGATGTGGTCATTGACATCTCAGGCTGCTCATCTTGGTCTTTTTTGACAGATTCCACTTGAGAATTCAGGGCTCTGAACTGATCCAGCATCTCTTCGTCAACACCATCGTCGTTGATTTCAAATCGCGAAGATTTTAAATCTTTAAAACTCATTTCTAAAGATTCATTAAAGCTGAGATCAATCGGCTTGACCGTTGATAAAGAAAGTTCATTGTCCTTAGAGCGAGGTTGTAACAGAACACCGGGCTGACGCTTAATGCTGACTTCTTTATTTTGTGAAACTTGCTTTTGGTCTTTAAGCCACACATCTTTTTTAGCAAGATCAATGGATATACAAAAGCCATTCTTAGCCACTGTCATGTTTTGACCAAAGAGCCAAGAGCCGTAAGAGATAATACCGTCAATACCTACCAGCGAACCTTCTGTTTGAAGAAAAAGTGAAGATTCATGCCCTGATGGCAAATAAGACTGACGTGTATCAAGGTAAATCATTTGGTAAGTGTCTTTTTGTTCAACCAATTGGATTTGAATCTCTTTTTTCTTTTCTTCTTCAAGAGAAAGTACAGAATTTCCTATCAGTCTTTTGATGAAGTCACTCAGGTGCTGGCGCGAACAAGCGAGACTGGCTCCTTCATCCACTTGGGTCTTAATTTGGATATCCAGTTTTGTCAGCCTTGGGTACTCTTCACTCAGAATATCATCGAGGAATTCTGCAAAATCCCCTATGACTTCAAGTTGAGGACTATTGATCTGAACCGAAGGATCTTGCAGGGGTCTTTTTTTAGCGCTTAAAAAAGATCGAAGATTTTCAGTGAAACTTAAACCCTTGGATGGGCTTACACTTTCTTCTTGAGCCTCAAGTTCAACCTCTGGAGATTTTAAACCTTGGGTTAAAACAAAGAAAAGTAAAAGACACAAAGTCAGAGCTAAAAGCGAGTAAAGAAAAAAGGAACTCGTCATAAAAGAATTTGAAATGCGGGGTTCAACAAACACAAACCATAACTGGGATGTGGTTGAGAAAAAAGGACTAATCATTGAAGTTTGGGCTTCAATGGTTGAATTGAGTGCTGCAGCCTTATCAGAGAGACGTTTTTTAATCTCAAGCCGCACAGTATTTTTGATCTCTGAATCTTTACCATCAATGATCGAGCGGTCTTTAGCAAACACAAGGATCTCGTCACCCTTATCTTGCAACTGTGAAAAGAAATCTTCAGTCAGTCCAAAAATCAAAAATCCATTTTTAAGTTGATGGGAATCAGCTAAGTCTACAGGTGCAACGTAAATTAATTGCCCCTCTTTGCTCCACATCCAGTGGCGAACGCTGGCTTTTAATTTGTCAAACTTAATGGGTTCAATTTCAGAAAGGATTTGATCTTTCTGTGTAGTCCCAATGACCTTCCACTTTAAACTCCACTCGTCATTTTGTTTATAAGCGTAGGCAAAATATCTTGCGCCATTTCTTTTCAGGGTTTCAATGGTGGATTGATCAAGATAGGTCACAGAGGATTCAATCTGTGAAAGTTTTTGATCCATTAGACTTGAAATCCATTTTAACTTTTCTTGATGAATCTGGGTTTGATTTTGTGTGATGGACTCTTGGTGGATCTTGTAGCTTTTGTAGCTGACACTAAGACCCGTCACGAAAATACAGAGTATTGATAAAAGCAGGAGCTTTTGATTACGTGTCATTATTTCCCGTCCCTGGTTAGATAGCCCAAACTTTCATCGGGCTTTCTCTATTCTATGAATATCTGACACCAAGAATCAAGTGCCTGTTTTGCTCGAAGAAAGCCAGTTTGGGCAGAATTCCTTATTAGCCATGGCTCAGATCAAAAATAAGCCATTGACAATCATCAAGGATCACCATTTTATGCGGAGCATGGTAACCCCAAACCCTGATTCTACGATGAATTATCTCAGCACAGACGTTCTAGTGATCGGTTCAGGTGTTGCGGGCCTCGCTTTTGCCTTAAAAATGGCTGAATCCAAAAAAGTCACCGTCGTCGCTAAAAGTAAACTGTCTGACACCAATACCACCATGGCCCAAGGTGGAATCGCCTCTGTCATGGCCAGCGAAGATGATTTTAGTAACCACATTCGCGATACCTTAGTGGCTGGTGCTGGCCTCTGCCAAGAGAGCATTGTTAAAAAAGTCATTCAAGATGCCCCTGCGCGAATTGCTGATTTAGAAAACTGGGGAGTGAATTTTGATTCAGCCCAAAACCAAAATTGGCAAAAAAAAGATCTGACTCGCGAGGGAGGCCACTCTCATCGCAGGATCCTTCATGTGCAAGATCATACAGGGCTAGCCATTCAAGAAGCTCTCAACAAAAAAGTTTTATCACACCCCAATATCACAATTGTTGAAGACACCATTGCTATTGACCTGATCACCCTTCATCAAGTTTTACCACTGACCACGGGGAGCAATCGCTGTTTAGGGGCTAGTTTTCTAGATACAGTTCACCACAAACTCACAACCATTTATGCGCCCATTACATTTCTGGCTACCGGTGGTGCCGGAAAAATTTATCTTTATACATCCAACTGGGAGGGTGCCACAGGTGACGGAATCGCTATGGCCCATCGGGCGGGATGCCGCATTGCTAATATGGAGTTCATGCAATTTCACCCCACCTGCCTTTATCATAAAAACTCGCGTAATTTTTTAATCTCTGAAGCCTTACGAGGCGAGGGTGCGGAGCTGATTAATAAAGAGGGTCGAGCTTTTACCTATGATTATCACCCCTCTGGCCCCCTAGCACCGCGAGATATCGTTGCGCGTGCTATAGATGCCGAAATGAAAAAGACCGGTGATGTTTGTGTGTATCTTGATATTCGCCATAAAGGATTAGATTTCATAAAAAATCATTTTCCGTTTATTTATGAAAAGTGTTTAAGTCTTGGTTTTGATCTCAGTCTTGATCCTTTACCTGTTGTACCAGCAGCCCACTATCTGTGCGGTGGAATTATGACTGACGAACACGCAAAGACGGATCTTCATGGACTCTTTGCAGCCGGTGAATGTGCTTATACAGGTCTTCATGGTGCTAATCGATTGGCATCCAATTCTCTTTTAGAGTGCTTAGCGTTTTCACATTACGCCGCTCTTGAGATTAAAAATAATCCAGACAATTACACCACAATTCCCGTCTATGAATTTAAAACCTCACTGATTTTAAACAAAGAAAGCGATGACGAGATGATGCTGATCTCTCATCTGTGGGACGAGATTCGAACTTGTATGTGGAATTATGTCGGAATCGTTAGATCTAATAAAAGACTTCTACGAGCACTAACAAGAATCAATAATATTGAAATCGAGATTGATGATTATTATAAAAATTTTCAAATCCACTCGGACATCATTGAACTAAAAAATCTTTGCGCGGTGGCAAAGCTGACTATCCAGTCAGCCTTACAAAGAAAAGTTTCTGTGGGCACACACTATAATGTGGACAATCCCCACCGAGATGAAGTTGAAACCCAGTGGGTGAACATCGCCCCTCATTCATCTTAAAATTTGATCCATCGATCAGTTTTGGTTCGCTTAAAAATAGGGGTCGATAGATCCGATGTATTCACATTAAAGTTATTGATCGATATTTCCTTGGTGGTTATCACAAATAGAAATGAAATAGTTCTTTTGAGATTTTATTGCCAGCTCTCTTGGGGTGTGGCTTTTATTGCAAGCTCGGGATTATATTTTCAGTTAAACTTTTAAAAACATCACAGTTAAAATCAAAGTGATCAGTGCGGGCATAG
>CAYMBT010000250.1:0-3833 GCA_964388755.1 uncultured Pseudobdellovibrionaceae bacterium
ATCGCCTCTCTTAAATTGGCACTAAATTGAACATTGGGTGCAATGGCAGCAAAACGGGGAGTGACGTTAAACACCGGCGTTCGATCTAAATGAAGCCAATCATAATAATATTCTCTCATCGAATCATTTAATTTTTGTGACTGAGAAAGAACATGATTAAGTGCACGCAGATAGACGGCATCGTCCTGTAAATTTTCATTGAGAGCCAGGTTCCATAAAGTTTGATCGGGCATGGTATTCCAAAAGCGATAACTCAAGCGATTGATAATTGAAAACGATGTGAGCCAAAAAACATTGGAAGCTTGATACTCGTTACCAATCAAATTTTGATCTTCTATTTTTAAAAGAAAATGGGGCGAAAGAAGAAGGCGAAAAATAATTCGACTGATTCCTTGTTGAGCCGAAACACCATCAAATTCACGACTCAAAGAGACCGTCTCGTCAATCACTTCACCAGTTGTTGTGTTCAGTCCATCACTGGTTTCGCGCAAAGGACGTCGAAAGGCTCGGGCTCCAATGTTTCGCACAAACTGAGTGCGACAAACACTGCTGAGATTGGCCAATGTGGGGTTAGAACACTGTCCAGGATTGAGGTTAATAAAACCCGTCAGCAGAGCTTGTGAATGGTTTTGCGAAAAATTAGAAGCCAGTTGATCAGCAATTTGAAAAAAGGCTTGGGCATGATCTCCATTAAACACATTGCTTTCACGTCGAAACAGATCTCCGGTGTCGACGGGGATATAAGCTTGGGTAAAAGCAGTGTTGATAATAGGTACAACTTGATTGCTAGCCACTGCCATAGAAAAGAGGTCATTTAAAGTGTTTCTGTACTGACGAACACTAAGCCTTTGGGCATCAGCACTCTCTAGGTCGTTGACGTTAAGACTATCACTTTCACAAAGAAAAGGTGATTGCTCGGAGGGCATTTCAAGAATCCAGCTATAAAGAGTTTGGTAATCATCTTCAGTGATCTGACCTGTCGGCGGCATATTGTTATTGGTGGCAGAACTATCAATGTAATTTTTAAGTCTAAAAATCAGTTTTGATTGTCCCGGCCGCCCTGGGGCAATCAGTCCTGCGCTGATAAATTGTGATGGAGTACTTAAATCAAAATTGGTCGCACTTCCACCGGAAGTGTGACAACCCATACAGTCTTTTCTGAGGATTTCTTGAACTTTACCAAAGAGCTCGATGCTTCCTAAATTATTACTATTTGAAGTTTGAGAGCGATCAGTCGAACTAAATTGTCCACAACCATTCATGACAATAATGGTCAGACCCACAGTAAAAAGAAAAACAGAGAAAAAGTTTTTATGGCCAAACATCATAGACTCTCGCACAGTTTTGATTGAGTGAAATTAATTTTGTTTCTCAATTCTAAGTTCAACAATAAAAGTGGGGTGGATACTTCTAAAGAACTAATACTTTCGCCAAGGATATTGCTGGTTTGAAAACAATGTCTTAAAGAGTGACAAACCATAACAAACGCCCTCCACACCCCTATTAATAAAGCAAAATAGAGACCTACCTATCGGCGGGTTGTTTTGAACTCAATAGGAAAAAAATAGACATATCAATGTTTTAGACGATTTCATAAGGATTCAAAATGAGACAAATCTTAATAATTCCCAACCTAGAATCAAAAATGGGACAAAAAAAGCCCAAAGTTTTGAAAACTTTGGGCGAAGAGTTTTTCTAGAAGTTAATGAAGGGATTTTTTTTGACCTTTTTTAGGCGTGAAGAAGGGTCTCTTTGATAATTTTTTTATTGGACCTAGAAACTGGAACTTCAGCACCATTGACTAAAATCAACTTCATATTATCACCTTGGATAATATCTTTGACCGCTCGTTTGTTCACAATAGCATTACGGTGAACTTGGGCAAAGTCGTTGGGGTTTAGTTTTTCGATCAGCTCTTTAAGAGGTTCGCTATAAATATATTCAAAGTCTTTAGTACAGACATAAGAGTAATGATTTTCGCTTTTAAACCATAAAACCTCTTCAACTGGGATCAGAGTATTTTTCATCCCGCGTTTGACAACCACTTTACTTAAATAAACTTTTTCTTGATTAAAGTGTTGCACCACAGAGCTGATTTCAGAGCCCGTGGCTAAGTTTTGTAAAGCCTTATTAAGGGCACTATCAAAGCGCTCTTGGTTAAAAGGCTTGAGCAAATAGTCCAGAGCATTTTTTTCGAAAGCTTGAACAGCAAATTCGCTGTAAGCGGTTTGAAAAATCAATTGAAACTTCGGACGTCCCAATGACTGAATGAGATCCATACCATTCATTTCTGGCATTTCAATATCCAGAAAAACGATATCAGGCTGCTGACTTTCGATCATGTTAAGGGCTTCGATTCCGTTTGATGCCTCAAGGACCTCAAATTTCTCGGGACGCTGTTCGATAAAACGGTTAATTTTTTTTCGACTCAGTAGTTCGTCATCAACAATTAGAATTTTGGTCATGAGGGTCTCCCTGTAATATTAAATTGAACGTAAGTTTTATTATCATCAGCAAAAATTTCGAAAGCATGCTTTGAACCGTAGGTCAGATCCAAGCGATTACGGGTGTTTTGTAAGCCCGTACTTTTTTTAGAATCACTATGGCCCTTGTAAAGTGAGCCGGTATTAGAGATGCAAACTTCAAAAAGTGAAGCTTTTTTCTTAACCGAAAGATTAATTTCGCCACCCTCTTTTTTAGGAGAGAGTCCATGTTTTATGGCATTTTCTACCAAGGTTTGAAGCATAAGACTGGGTATTTGTAAGTTGTAGTAGGCTGGTGAAACATCCACTTTAAATTGGATTCTGTCACCAAAACGAATTTTTTGAATCTCAATGTATTTTCTTAAAATAGAAATTTCTGACTCTAAAGTAGAAAACTTATTTTTTGAGTTATTAAGGATTTCTCTGTAAAGGTCAGCCAGCTTCTGGGTCATGGCATGGGCCAGATCAGGTTCAACATAGATCAATTCTGAAAGTACATTGAGCGAATTAAAAAGAAAATGGGGCTGCATTTGGCTTTCTAGTAAACTGTATTGAGCTTCAGCTTCGGCCACCTTTGATTTTAAGGCAATATCTTTCATCTGTCGAAATCGGTAGTAAATCGCAGCAGCCACAGCTGAATAAAGTGCTGTGGTCACAAAGATGATGGTGAGGTTAGCTTGTCGAGGGTAGTGAAAAAGTGGCTCATAGATAAAGGTATATTGATACTGACCACCTAAAAGTAGTGTCGAGAAAAACTTTAAAAACTCTACGATAATATTTGTTCGGGTTTTTATGCTGAAAAAGTTTTTAATGGTAAAGTTAACAATCTTATCAATCAGACTAAAGATAATAAAAAGAACAGAGATATAGATAACAACCGTTAGGTTGAGTTTTGTAGAAATAGGCCACTCGGGACTATTAAGTAGTATAAAAGTAAGAACGGGTCCAAACGCGACGGCCGTTAAAAATAAAACGATTTGCTGCCATTTTTCGTTTTCAATAAAACTGGATAAACCTCGTTTAGGGACCTTCACAAATTCCTCAGGGAGTAGTGGGTTCTGTTTGAGGGCCTCTGCAGTCAATGAATTCTCCAATTTTTCTGTATCCATACCTTAAAACTTCTAACCCAAAATAAAGCCATTGTAAAAACAATGGCTTTTTAAAGGGGCAGGAAGCCCTTTTTCAAGGGCTCCCTGTAGGGTTTTTGGCCTTAGGGGAGGCTTTTTGTTGGGGTTTGAAAGTTATTCACTTTACTTACCTCAAACAGAGTTCCACACCCCCCTTTAAAGGGGAAGGATCATCAAACTGAATGGCTTTTTTAAGAACCTAAACGAGAGTTAGTTGTCAGAG
>CAYMBT010000251.1:0-3783 GCA_964388755.1 uncultured Pseudobdellovibrionaceae bacterium
AAGTTGAAGGGTTTCATTTTCAAAAACTTGTTTAAAGCTTTGAAAGCCTTTTTCAAAAGTCTTTGGATCTTTAATCACCAAACTTAATGCTTCGGCAAGCCTTTCGAGATTCCATAAAACCATCTGTGGTTGACGGCCATAGGCATAAAGTGAAGAGTGATCAAAATAAGCGGCCGTAAACTGTGGATCATAATGGGGGAGAAATCGGTAGGGGCCATAGTCAAAACTCTCGCCCGTTATATTCATATTGTCTGTATTCAGAACTCCATGGACAAAACCATGGATCATCCACTGCGCCGTAGTCATAGCCACTTGCTCACAAACCGCCGAAAAGAAATCATCTGATTTTGTTTGGGGATAATAATACTTAAGACAGTAATCAATCAGTTCACCGATTTGATCTGTTTCTTTGTGAAAAGCTAGACGCTGAAAAGTTCCAAAGCGAATATGGGACTGGGATGCTCTCACCAGGACAGCCGAACGGGTGGGTGATGGCTCATCATTTCTGATCAGTTCTTCACCGGTTTCGACCACACTGAAGCTTTTAGAAGTATTAACCCCCTGGTACTCCAAGTAACTTGTGGCTAGGACCTCTCGCACGGCTCCTTTTAAAGTCAGTCGCCCGTCCCCTCTTCGAGAGTAGGGGGTTTGCCCGCTTCCCTTGGTGCCGAGGTCCAATACTTTTTGATCTTTAGGGTCTTTTAATTGAGCAAACAAAAACCCCCTACCATCACCCAGCTCAGGATTATAATGGGTAAACTGATGGCCATGGTATTTGAGGGCTTGTGGCTTTTGTAAAGAATCAGGTAAAGGTTTAAATTCGGCGAAGTGGCTGACCCATTCTTGATCCGACAGTTGACCAAGACCCAAACGATCAGCCCACTTTTCATTGCGATAACGCAGAATCCTTTGTGGAAACACAGCGGCTTCAACCGTGTCACTCAGTCGACCACCAAGCTCTTGCCAAATATTTTCGCCCTTGTAGTGTGCTGAGTAGTTCATAGTCTTTGTCTGCCTTTTTTAAAGCCCCATTGGAGACTTTTTTAAAATTTAAAACCACTATACATCCCCCTTCAAAAAAGTCCGAAAAAACCTGTTATGCGTTGCTTCTGGACCGGTAAACTGCTAATTTTTGAAGTCTATGGAAATTAAAATCTACAATTCTTTGACTCAAAAAAAAGAAGTTTTTGTCCCTCTCGTGCCCAATCAAGTCAAAATGTACTGCTGTGGGCCCACGGTTTATGACTTTCTTCATGTGGGCAACTTTCGTGGGGCTGTTTTTTATAACTTTGTACAAAATTGGTTTAAAAAAAATGGTTTTGATGTCACCTATGTTTATAACTTTACCGATGTGGATGATAAAATTCTAAAACGGGCTGAAGCTGAAGGGGTCAAAGCTAGCGTCATCTCAGAGAAGTTCATCGAAGAGTTCTGGAAAGATTTTAACGCCTTAAAACTTTCAAAACACAGTCATAATCCAAAAGTCACCGAGCATATGTCAGATATTATTTCTCTGATCCAAAAGATTGTTGAAAAAAAAAGGGGCTATGTGGTGGATGGCGAAGTGTTTTTTGCCATCTCCGAATTTCCAGATTACGGCAAGCTTAGTCATCGCAATCCCGATGATATGAAATCGGGCTCTCGCATCGAAGTGGATCCTAAAAAAAGAAATCCTTTGGATTTTACCCTATGGAAGCCTGCAAAACTTGGTGAGCAGTCTTGGCCATCTCCTTGGGGTGAGGGGCGTCCAGGCTGGCACATCGAATGCTCGGCCATGACCCATGCCCTTTTAGGAGAGCAAATAGATATCCATGGTGGTGGGATGGATTTGATCTTTCCCCATCACGAAAATGAAATTGCTCAAAGCGAAGCTGTGACTCAAAAAAATTATGTGCGCTACTGGATGCATAATAATATGTTTACTTTTAGTGGTGCAAAGATGTCTAAGTCACTGGGCAATATTCGCACCATGCGCAGTTTTCTAGAAAAGTATAACGGCGAGATCTTTAAATATCTTGTTCTCTCTGTTCATTATCGATCTGAAGCTGAGTTCTCAGAGGTCACGATTAATAATGCCATCGTAGGTTTGGCGAGAATCTATTCAGCCCTTAATAAAGCCAAAAGTTTTCATCTTGGTCAAAAGCATACAGAATTAGAGACGCCTGAGATTTTAAAAATGAAAACCCAGATCGCAAAAGCTCAGGACGCCATCAATGATCATCTCTCTGATGATTTTTCCACACCACAGGCTTTTGCCCAAATTTTTGAAACCATCAGGCTTTACAACCAACTTGTCCCCAGTACTGCTCGCAATTCTGAAAGTGTGATCTTTTTGTCACAAATTTTTTCTGAATTTTTAATCGAAAACGGCCAAAGCCTATCCCTTTTTCAAGAAGATCCAGAGCTTTTTCTAAAATCTCTAGATGATCTTTTACTTGAGCAAAAAGGATTGATTCGTGTTGAGGTCGAAGATTTGGTGCAAAAAAGGTGGACTGCGCGTGGGCAAAAAAATTATGCAGAATCCGATCGCCTGAGAGATCAGCTGGTTTTAATGGGAATAGAGATCAGGGATGCTGTTGATAAGTGCTCATGGGAAGTTAAAAAGAATTAAGTTTTTTTGTTCATTATTTAATTCTTAAAATTTTATTAATTTTTACGCACACTGTTTTTCAAGTCACCGAGAGGCCGTTTCATGCCAGCCAGTAACCTCTTCCTGTATAAATATCCAAATAAATACCATTTTAAAAAGAAATAATTACTAACTTGGCGTAATTCAAGCTATTCTGGTCAGACGCCTATAACGTTGAACTTGGAGGAAAGCGATGCATTCTCATTTAGCTAAAATGATTGGGGTCTATCTTTTAGAAGAAAGAACCAAAAAAAGAATTTTACAAAAAGATGTGGCCGAACAATTAGGATTATCGGCCCAGTTCTTGGGACGAATTGAAAAAGGTGAAGTGATGGCCCCAGAGGCCAGTCTTGTTCAGTTGATTAATATTCTTGGACTTTCAGAAACTAAAATGGTCCAAATTTATCGAACAGCTGCTGGCCTTGAGGCCAAAGATTTGTTCTTAGCCAAACCGGCCAAAAGCCAGTCCACTAAAAAGAAAAGTAAATAATCTTTTTAAAGGGTTAAACCCTTTTTTGAACTCACAATGGATTCATTTTTAAAACTCGATTGAGAACCTTAACTTAAAAATTAAGGTTCTCTTCGGTTTTTATTTTCGTCTTTTAAGTCGATCCAATGATTGGGAATTAAATGGCACATAAATGCTTCAGATTGATTTTTTATATTAAATTTAATTTCTTTTATTTAAGACAATCCGCAGAGATGAAAGCAGCACCATCTTTTTTATAGACCTTGTGCCAGTCCTCATCGTGACTATCTATCCAAAGCTTACGTCCCAATTTAATAGTACCGTTATCGTCGCTTGAAGAAGATGCTTCAGATTTCATCACACAGTCTTTAGAAAACTTGTACATACCTGGCTTAAAAGCAGTTGAGCTTGTTGGTTTTCTTGGATTTCTCAAATTACTTTCTGTCACCTTTCCTGAGGCCTCAAGTTCCTCTTCGACAACCATAAGTTGTTCGGCCTGTGATTCTTGCTCTAGACTGGTGTCAGTCTCTAGAGGATCATAGGGCGTTTCAGGTACGGCCGCGGTGGGGACGCTTTGTGTTTTTGTCTCTTTTTTATCGGGATAGATAGCTTTCACTTCTTTAGCCAGATCTTTGGCAAGGGGAGCCGGAGATGGGGCTGGAGTTTCTTCATCATAGCCGTTGAC
>CAYMBT010000252.1:0-3714 GCA_964388755.1 uncultured Pseudobdellovibrionaceae bacterium
TTTGTTTTTTATCCTTTACTCCGCTCAAGTGCTGGCAGGTGAAATTGTTTTTGAAAAAAAGATGATCGAGTTTTCTAACAAAACAAAGCTTAATGTCGAGGTGGCACAAACCCCCGACCAAAGATATCAAGGCCTGATGAACAGAACGAGCCTTAAAGACGGGCATGGGATGCTTTTTATTTTTGATTTTCCTCACACATTAAGCTTCTGGACTAAAAATACCTTTATACCCTTAACCATAGGGTATTTTGATAAAGATAGAGTTCTTAAAGAAACTTATGATATGAAGCCGCAGAATTTGATGGCCCTCGAACAAACTCCAGAGACCTACACCGGACGTTGCCTTTGTCTTTATGCCATCGAAGTTCCACAGGGTTGGTTTAAAAAAAACAAGATTAACCTGGGAACAAGCTTTAAGTTTTTACCTCCTCAAGCCAAAAAAAATCCTTAAATAAATTCAATCAATAATTTTGGCCGATGTTTTGCTTTCTCAATAAAGTTTTCTGTCTAACAAGTGATCTTAAGTCATCGCTCGACTTTTGTTAGACGTCATTCAAGGCTTAAGTCCTTGCATGGCAAGTGCTTAATATTACTAAATAGGCTTAATGAACCCGACTTGGGTGGGGGAAATCACAATTTGGTCTGGGTTTAGCTTTGCGCCGTTTCCAGCACAATTGATTTTATGATCTAATATAGAGGTCAGGATGACCATAGAGAGGAATCAACTATGAAGAAGCATTTTCTATTAATATCTCTCCTTTTAATGTTTGCTATCACACAAACAAATTGCAGTCTTTTTTCGTCGGGCTCCGATGATCAAGAGTCAGCGGCTGTAGAGGGCGACCCTACAACAAACGCTGAAGGTGGTGATGAATTCGCCAGCGATGGTTTTGAGGGTGGTGATGATACAGCATTTGATCCAGAAGCTATGGCGAGCGACGACTCTTTTGCCGGTGATGATGAGTTTGCTTCAACAGATGTTGTTGCCGAAGATAACTTTGACACCGAAGAAGGATCTGGCGTTGATAACTATCCCGACGATAGCTATAACGCACAAACAGCAGATGCTGCTCCGGCTGAAGACAGCAGTGACTACATTGATGATAACAGTTTTGCGTCGGATGATTATGTCGCCGTTGATGAGGGTGGCGGTCTTCCAGACTCGACGATGGCCTCTAATCAAGAAGAAGATCTTTTTGGACAAGACACCAGTTCTTCTTACGATCAAGACGAGCCTGTCGTTGATACTCCTAGTTTTTCAGACAATAGTTTTTCATCATTTGGCGATAGTTCGGGTGCACCCCAGTTGGTCTCTGTTAAAAAGATGAAGCCTGCCGCCTACGCAATGGCTGGCGCAAATATCAATCGTCTCTACATCGCAAGACCAGGCGACAATATGAGATCAATTGCTCAAAAAGTTTATGGCGAAGATCGTTCTAAAGATCTTTATAAGTATAACCCTCATTTTGTGGGTAAATCTTTAAAGGTGGGTGATAAAGTTTATTACGAATCAGCCACCAATAAAAATGATCCAACAATGATGACCTTTTACGAAGAAAATGGCGTTTCGCCCCAGTATTACACAAGTGATGATGACGATAATATTAGAACAGTGGCCAAAAAACTTTTAGGTCATGAGCGCAGTTGGATGGAAATCTATGCCACCAATGCAAACCTCGAATCAAAAGGTCGTTTACCTGCAGGTCTTCAACTTCGTTATTGGCCAGGTGATGTCAGTGCTCCTCTTGCTCAAAATAATTCTAAAATGTTTTCTCCTCCACCAGCAGAAGTCACGCCCACGGAAGAGTCATTTGAGGGCATGAACGATATGTCTGCGGCTGACATGGGAGAGGCCCAAGAAGTGGCCCAGCTGGATGATCCCCAAGCTTTTGGTGAATCAGAAACTGATGTTGGCGCCGCTGATGCCGGAATGGGTGGGGATGATTTTTCTCCGCCGCCCACAAGCGGAACCGTTGGACAAGTTGAGCCACCACAACCGGTTGCCCCTCCACCTCCACCAGCACCAAGAGCTATGCAACCACCACTTCCACCTCAGCCCAGTTTTAGCGCGCAAGATCCGATGGCCGCTTTGGGTGATGACTCAACGGTCATGGGAGCATTGGGAGTACTGTTAATTTTAGCGGCCGTTATTATGTTTATTTTTATAAGAAGAAGCCGAGCAAAAAGAGTGAATTTTAGTCAGACTCAAATTTAAAAATAAAAAAGGGCGAGCTGAAAGCTTAATTTGAAGCTTTCAGCTCGCCCTTTTTATTTAAGGATTAGACCTTAGAAAAAATCTCATCAAGAACATTTCTATTCTTACTTTGACGACCTTTAACAAAATACATCAAGTCATCGACAATCTGTACGTCACGATTATTTTCTGGATGAAACTGCAGGCCACAACCGCTTTCGCTTAACCATACCACGGAGGCATGAAGAGTACGTTCGCGACCACTGACTTTAAAGTGAATATTAATTTTATCATTCACAACAATTTCGCCCGTATTATGAATTAAAAAGGCACCGGTTAAACTGATGTTTTTTAAATCCCCATAATCGGATTTTCTGGAATAATTTTTTCTGAACTCTATTGGGAGCTGTACAGGTACGCGCGGTGATGGTTTTTCCATAAATGGTGTCCTCCGTTACATTCAGTTAATCTTTCGGCTCAATTCTTAGGGCATGTGAGCTTTATGGTTATTATTTTTACAAATAGTGGGGTCTTTGTATCAACGGGAGACGAAAACCAAGAAAGTGACAAAAAGTTCATCAAGGATCCTGAAACAATGTGTCATTTTGAAATTTAACTTTTATCGATTTAACTTATTGGCTAATCTGCCGAAGAAATAAGTGACCATCTGTATCCCCATTCAATGTAACCAGGAACGATCGAGTCAAAAAGCAATCCACAATTCTAACACACCCTAAATACCGGAGTTAATTTATGTCAGATGCTGACGCTGTTGAAGGAACATCAAGCCCCAAAGAAGTAAGCCCACAAGAAGAGGCACCGCGCGCTGCACGCCCCCAAAGAGAGGGCGGCGATGATAACCGGGACTCGGCCCAACGCCAGCAAAGAAGAAATAATCCTCGCCATACCAACAACAATAATAACCGTAATAAAAATCGTAATAATCCGAGTAGCAACAATAACAACAATAGACACCGAAGCTTTAAACAAGAGCCCAATACCCAGGATGAGTCTTTGCCACCGATTATGGGCGCCTCTGAACCAGTGGATTTATCGGATGTTCAACTTTCGGATGATGAAAAAGCGGCACTGAGCTCTAAGGGGCTTAAAACTAAAAAAATTGAAGAAGTTTTGATCCTCGCTACAAAACTTAAGATCGAAAATGCAGCAGGTCTCAGAAGACAAGAGCTGGTTTTTGAAACCCTAAAGCGTGCCGCCCAGTTGGTGGATGTTTTTGGTGATGGTGTTCTTGAAATCTTACCTGATGGTTACGGCTTCTTAAGATCACCGGATTATAATTACTTACCAGGGCCCGATGATATTTATGTCAGTCCCTCACAAATTCGTCGTTTTGGTTTAAGAACAGGGGACACGGTCAGCGGAACAGTTCGCCCCCCCAAAGAAGGCGAAAGATATTTTGCCCTTCTTAAGGTCGAAGAGCTTAATCATCAACCACCGGCCCTCTCAAAAGAAAAAATTCTTTTTGATAACCTGACTCCTCTTTATCCGGATGAAAGATT
>CAYMBT010000253.1:0-3686 GCA_964388755.1 uncultured Pseudobdellovibrionaceae bacterium
CAAAAAACATCCCCACAAACGGGATGGATTGAACGAGAAAACTGGGCTCGGCAGTGGCAGGCTCAGCTTGGGACCACAAAGTGGGGGCATAAAGAAAAAGGGATAGTGTAATAAGCAAGAGCTTAGACAAAAAAAATCCTCCTGTTGAGATTCAAAGGATTTTCTACACCGGATTCCAATGATTTAGAAAGCTCTACTCTATGCGTAACGAGAAATAATATGATCGCGGTAGGCGGACCACCGACCCTCAAGAATGGCGTCTCTGGCTCCTTGCATTATTTTAAAGTAGTAATGAAGGTTATGAAGAGTGTTCAGTCTGCTGCCCAAGAATTCACCAGTCATAAACAAATGTCGAAGATAAGCTTTCGAATAATTTTGGCATGTGTAGCAAGCACACTCTGGATCCAGTGGTGATGGGTCCTCTTTATATTCAACTCGTTTAATTGATATCTTTCCTTGGGTGGTAAAAAGTGTTCCGTTTCTGGCCACTCGAGTTGGTAAAACGCAGTCAAACATGTCGATCCCACTATCAACGGCGATCATTAAATCAAGGGGCGTACCTACACCCATCAAATAGCGTGGTTTATCAAAAGGCATTTGATGGGCCACTTTTGCCACAAGTTCGTGCATCAGAGGCATGGGCTCGCCCACACTAAAGCCGCCTAAAGCGTAGCCCGGTAAATCCACAGTCAAAGTTTTCTCCAGGCTTTTCATGCGAAGGTCGTAATCAAGCCCTCCTTGGGCGATGCCAAAAAGAAGGGACTCTTTACGATCCATTCTTTCTTTACAACGCTTGAGCCATCGGATTGTAAGATCCATGGATTCTAATAATCGATCCGGCTCACAGGGAAAGGGTGGGCACTCGTCAAAGGCCATGATGATGTCAGCCCCCAAATCCATTTGGATTTCCATGCTTTTTTCAGGGGAAATAAAAAGTTTGGCTCCATCAATGTGACTTTGAAACTCAACCCCTTCTTCTTTAATTTTTCTCAGCTTCGAGAGAGAGAAAACCTGAAAACCACCACTGTCTGTCAGAATGGGTCCCTGCCAATTCATGAAATCATGAAGGCCACCGAGCTTTTTGATGATTCCCTCTCCGGGCCTTAAATGAAGATGATAAGTGTTACCTAAAACCACTTGGCAGCCGTTTTCTTTAAGTTCTTCGGGGGTCATGGTTTTCACTGTGGCTCTGGTGCCCACAGCCATAAAGACCGGAGTTTGGATAGGACCGTGGGCTGTTTGCAAGGTGGCGGCCCGAGCATGACCATCGTGAGCTGATACTTTAAATTGACCGACTGGTTCCGTCATCTGAGAACTCCCTCATTTTTTAAATCGAACACCAGATAACATTCTTTGGGATTTTGGGCACTAGAAAAGCCTTGATCGACTGTTCATGTGAAGTTTTTTTTATGAACCATGACTTAAGTCTACGAACTACTTCAGTTTTGAGAGCTGATCTTTAATGTCTTTAAGTTCTACCATGATTTGTTCGAACTCTTTATAGGTGACCTTTTGGACAGCCGTAAAATCTTTTTCTATATAAGAAAAAAATATGGAAACAAAAAGAGCGGAATAACTAATAAATAAAACCAGACCAGAGAGCATTAAAAATATACCCGCTAATTTTCCGGCTATAGTTACAGGGATGATATCGCCATAACCCACTGTTGTGACAGTCGAGAGTCCCCACCAAAGAGCATCAAAAAAATGATTCACATTGGGGTTAACATTAACCTCGTTTTTAAAGAAAACAAAAACACCTATCATCAAACAAAGATTTCCAAACAACACAAAAAACAGGAGGGGTGGTGATGTTAATGTTTTTAAGAAGTAGCTGGAGTAATGGGGGATGTTTCTAAAGTTTTCTCTCATGATTCGATATCATCTATAAAATGGGAACTTGTAAAGCACTTTCCATTTAAAATATATTTATTTTAGCTATTGAAAGATTTTATTAGATCTCGCGACATTTCGTCCTTTATTAAGGGAGAATTTGTCTCTTTTCACTTCAATTTTATTTTTTAAGGCTATCAGCCTCGGTCTTTTTGAGTGACCAAAAGAAGTTATTTATTTTATCCAAACACTCAGATCACCGTAACTGAATAAGCGGAAATTTCTTTCGATGGCCCATTCATAGCATTTTCTGACATTTTCTTGACCAGCAAAGGCCATCACCATGGCTAACAGTGTGCTTTCAGGCTGGTGAAAATTGGTCATCATTACGTCTACTATTTTAAAATCATAGCCTGGTTTAATAAAAAGATTAGATTCGCCAAAAAAATCAGCTTCACCCTCAGTGAGAAGATGGCCACCATAAGATTCAAGCGCACGGACCACAGTTGAACCTAAGGCCCAAACTCGTCCGCGGTTTTTTTGACATTCTTTAATTTGTTGAAGAGTCGTCTTGGGTAGGGATAAATATTCAAAATGCATTTGATGGTCATTGATGTCATCACTGTGAATCGGAAGAAATGTGCCAAGACCCACATGAAGAGTCAGTGGCAAAACTTTAGCCCCTCTTTTTTTAACTTTATCCAAATCATTTTTTGAAAAATGAAGACTTGCTGTCGGGGCAGCAAGACTTCCCCATTGATCAGCCCATGCCGTCTGATACATTTCTTGGTCGCTCTTGCGAGAGCGCCTCTCACCACGGGCCTGTTGAATATAAGGTGGCAAAGGGATGTCACCAAATTGATGAAAGTAATCTAGCGTTATTTTAAAATTGGTTTCTACTTTTTGGGGCAAACCTTTTTCAATAAGTTTGAGGATTAAACCACCAGGCATACTGATCTCATGACCCAATTTTAATTTTTTAGCCGGAAAAAGAACGGACCACTGAAGATCACCATCACTTTTGATAAAAAGCACTTCGATGTCATCTGTTGAAAACACCCGAGCTTTAATCACTTTTGTATCGTTGATGACTAAGACATCATCAGGTTCAATAAGGTTGAGTAAAGAGGCCAAAGTGATTTCGCTGGGTTGATGGTTTTCAACCAGCATCACTCGCGAGAGGGCTTTTCGCTCGGTGGCGATCAGATGATCTGGAAACTTGTAGGAAAGCTCAGTTTTTTTCACAGTGGGGAGAAGATAAAGTCTCTATTGAATATGGACAACAAAAAATCCATTATTTCTCTTTGGATTTAAAGTCCAACAATACTCATCGTCTTTCCCACCCAAGAAAAAGGGGCGTCATCCTGACGCGTGAAAGTTCTCATCCATAAGAACTTTAAACCACCCTCTCACGAGTGCTTAAGAATTAGATACAAACTGACATGAAAAGGTTAAGCCTTAGGCTTTTCTATTTAAGATGAGTGATGCAGAAAATGGCACAAATAGTTAAAATAAGTCATGATTTTTACAAATTTTTCTTTTTTATATTTTTTGGTCTTAGTTCAAGTCAGAAAATCATGGAGCGCCGTTTAACGGGCAATTAAGCTGTGACAAACCTCAAAGAACCATCATTTTTTTAGTCATTGCACTCAATTAGAGGTGTACATCGCTGGGCCTGTCTTGGTAATACATTATTTCGAAGACCCTCATTAAGCGCCGGTGGCGGAATTGGTAGACGCACTAGCTTGAGGGGCTAGCGGTCGAAAGATCGTGCTGGTTCAAGTCCAGTCCGGCGCACCAAAATTTCTGCCACTGCCTGTGGTTATTTGCACTGCCCATCATTTGAAATTTTG